>NZ_KV794762.1:1510-42276 GCF_001808895.1 Corynebacterium sp. HMSC070E08 | reverse complement strand
TACGCACACCCCCAACAAACAACAAATCCCCAGGTAGTTCACCGAAACGGTGTGTTACATGGGGACGTCGCCAAGCACTGCTGCCTAGTAGAGCTCTTCCTCCTGAGTGCGCTCGATGGTCGCCCCCAGCGTTTGCAGGTTCTCTACAAAGTTGGGATATCCGCGATCGATGTGGAAAACATCGTGGACGGTAGTCGTCTCATCTGCACAGAGCGCAGAGAGCACCAAACCGGCGCCCGCGCGAATGTCGGAGCTCCAGACATGCGTTGAAGACAACCGCTCCTGGCCGCGGATGACAACATGGTGGCCATCCACCTGAGCGTCGGCGCCGAGGCGCAACATCTCATCGACGAATCGGAAACGGGACTCGAACACGTTCTCCGTAATGATGGAAGTACCTTCCGCAACCGCGGACAGTCCAATAGCGATGGGCTGAAGATCCGTTGGAAAGCCTGGGTAAGGCAGCGTTTGGTAGTCCACGGCGGTGGGGCGCCCATCCATACGCACGCGGAAGCCGTTGACATAGTCCTCAATATCGGCACCGGCCGACTTGAGCTTTTCCAAAGGCAGGTGCAGGTGCTTGGGAGCGATGCCGCCCACCGTAATATCTCCGCGCGTCATGACTGCGGCATAGGCCCACGTCCCGGCCACGATGCGGTCACCGATGACCTCGTGTTCCGTCGGCTGAAGCTTGTCCACACCGCGAATCGTGATGGTGGACGTACCTTCACCAGTGATGTCAGCACCCATTTCCTTAAGCATCAGGCACAGATCGACGATTTCCGGTTCGCGGGCGGCGTTGTGGAGCTGAGTTTCGCCGTCGGCAAGCACGGCAGCGGTAAGAATATTCTCTGTGGCGCCCACAGAGGGGAAATCGAGCTTGATGCTTGCGCCGTGCAGGTGGTCAACCTCCGCTACGACGGCACCGTGCTCAATACGCGTGCTCGCACCCATTTTTTCGAGTCCGGACTGGTGCATGTCCAAGGGGCGGGAGCCAATGGCATCTCCACCCGGCAAAGCCACCTTGGCGTGACCGCACCGCGCCGTCAGCGGACCTAGCACGCACACGGACGCGCGGAACTGCCGCACGGCGTCGAAGTCCGCGTTGGAGTGCAGCTCGGCCGGAGTGGTGATGCGCACTGTGTGGCCATCGATCTCCACTGAGCACCCGAGACCTTCGAGGACCTTGCGCATCAGGGGAACATCAAGAATTTCAGGACAGTTGGTCAGCGTGGTCGTGCCCTCCGCCAACAGTGCCGCAGCCATCAGCTTCAGCACACTGTTTTTGGCACCGTCCACCTTGACGGTGCCCTGCAGGCGCGCCCCACCGGAGACAATAAATTGGTCTTTCACGCCCACCCAACTTACCTACAATCAGGGCAGCGCGCCGATACGACGGGCCGCATTGACCGCTTCATAGCGGGTGTGGGCCCCCAGTTTGCGCATGACAGAACGCAGATAAGACTTCACCGTTTCGGCTCCGATGCCCATTTCCTCTGCCGCCTCAACGTTGGTGTGCCCCAACGCCACGCAAGACAAAACATCGAGCTCGCGCGCAGACAACTTGGTGGTCTGCTTCACGCGCACCGGGGAGACCATCTGGTCGCAGAGGGCTTCCAATTCCTTGCGGAGGTCCTCATCGTTGACGCGGTTAGCCAGCATCCGCAGCTTGGAGTGCGTCGAGCGCACCTGCTCCCATTCGGCGCCGTTCATCACGTGCCCGCGAGCGGCGCCGCCCTTGCCCCCATCGGCGCGGCGCAGTGCGGAATTAACCGCTAAATCCTGCTCGAGGCAGCGGGCGGTCATGGTGACCTCCTCGATGACCTTGTCACCCAAGCGGACCGGCGAATGAACACCAACATAAAGAACGCCGCGGATCTCACGCTGCACAGTCACCGGCACCGCCACGATGGAGTGCAGTCCCTCATCCTGGATGTAACGGTCGTTCTCGTGGCTGATCGTCGTGGCGCGGGTGTAATCGGATACACCTACAGCGCGGCGAGTGCTGACAACGCGCCCGCCGACGCCCACATTCGCGTCAATCACCAAGTTCTGCAAGGCCGGGGTGCGCAGACCTACCCAGTGGGTAATCTGCAAACGATTATCCGGCAGCAAGGTTCCGTACATCGTAACGGGAATTCCCGTTGCGGTCTTCAGCGACGATAGCGCTGCGCGTACGGCTTCGTCATCATCCTTGAGTCGGTGCGGCTCCATGAGGCTCTCTCTTACTCGGGGGTAACCAGCAGGTGCACCCACATTCCCCGCCTGAAACGGGGGTAGGTGAACACTATTTGCGAAGTATAACCGTCCGACGGGGGTAATTCTAAATCGCACCGCGCCCTACTCCGTCACCCCAAATCCCACATACCATGCCCGAATGCTCTGTTCAGAATTTATATACTACTTTGTCTAGTAGCGGGGTGTAAGGTGTCTGCTGTACATCGGAAGTTATTTACAAGGAGTCCACATCGTGGCTGTATACGACAACATTCTAGAAACCATCGGCGGAACCCCGCTGGTCCGCCTCAACCGTTTGACCGAGGGCCTCGGCGCCGAGGTGCTCGTGAAGGTTGAGTCCTTCAACCCCGCAAATTCCGTCAAGGACCGCATCGCCAAGGCGATTGTCGACACCGCCGTAGAAGCCGGCGAGCTGAAGCCGGGCGGCACCATCGTTGAAGCCACCTCCGGCAACACCGGTATTGGCTTGGCGCTTGTCGGCGCAGCCCAGGGTTACAAGGTCATCCTGACCATGCCGGAGACCATGTCTAACGAGCGCAAGGTGCTGCTGCGCGCTTATGGCGCTGAGATCGTGTTGACCCCGGGCGCTGCCGGAATGAAGGGTGCCGTAGAGAAGGCCAACGAAATTATTGCCGAAACCCCCAACGCGATCCTGGCTTCCCAGTTCGCTAATGAAGCAAACCCGAAGATCCACGAGGCAACCACCGGCCCCGAGATCTGGGAGGACGCCGAGGGCAAGGTTGATGCTTTCGTAGCCGGCGTCGGCACCGGCGGCACCGTCACCGGCGTTGGTCGCTACCTGCGCTCCCAGAACCCGGATACCTACTTGGTAGCTGTAGAGCCCTCCGACTCCCCCGTCCTGTCCGAGGGCAAGGCAGGCCCGCACAAGATCCAGGGCATCGGCGCTAACTTCGTCCCGGAGGTTCTGGACCGCGAGATCCTCAACGAGGTTCTCACCGCCACCACCGAGGAATCTGTCTCCACTGCCCGCAAGCTGGCCACCGAGGAGGGCCTGCTCGTCGGCATTTCCTCCGGTGCCAACGTCTCCGCTGCTCTCAAGCTGGCTGCACGCGAAGAGTTCAAGGGCAAGACCATCGTGGTTGTCGCCCCGGACTTTGGTGAGCGTTATGTCTCCACCATCCTCTTCGAGGACATCCGCGAGGCTTAGAGTTCCCAGCGTGGCTTTCCGCGGGGCGTCGCAAAGCGCACTGCGGTGAGCACCCCGAATAAAAGCGCCCTCTGTGCTAGGGGGCGCTTTTTCTTTCTAGATAGGATGGTTTGCATGCACATCTTGAAGATGATTCGTGAAGACCTCGCCAACGCGCGCGAGCATGATCCGGCCGCGCGCGGCGACGTCGAGAACGCCGTGGTCTACTCCGGCCTCCACGCTATTTGGGCGCACCGCATTGCCCACCGCATGTGGAAGCGTGGCTGGCGCGGGCCGGCACGCATCTTGGCCCAGGTGAACCGCTTCTTCACCGGAATTGAGATCCACCCCGGCGCCACAATTGGTCGGCGCTTCTTCATTGACCACGGAATGGGAATCGTCATTGGTGAGACTGCCGAGATCGGCGATGGCGTTATGCTTTACCACGGTGTCACGCTCGGCGGCCAGGTTCTCACGCAGACAAAGCGCCACCCAACGATCGGGGACAACGTGACCATCGGCGCCGGCGCCAAGGTGCTGGGCCCCATCACTATCGGTGAGGGCTCCGCAGTGGGCGCCAATGCGGTGGTGACGAAGGATGTACCCCCTCATCACACCGCTACGGGTATTCCCGCTAAGAACCGTCCTCGCAAGAAGGATGAGCGCATCAAGCTGGTGGACCCAGACTTCTACATCTAAGGGCGGCCGACTCCGTATTTAGAGGTTGCCCTCACGGTTAGTCAGACGCTGGTATTCAGGGTTCTTCTCAATAAACCGCGCCACGGCGCTGCACGTTGGGATGACTTGGCGGGCTATCGTCGAGTCATCATCCAACGCCGCCTTGATCAGAGGCTTGGACAGGCCTTGGCCTTGAAAAGACTCAAAAATTTCCGTGTGCGTAAATTCGCGCGTGGTGGCGGAGTCACTGTATTCAGCGAAGCCTGCTTCCTCGCCATCGACGGTGATGACGAAGCGGGATCGATCGGTTTGGTGCGCAACTGAAGTAGTCATGGTGCCCCATTAAACCAAAAAGCAGCAGACCACTAGAGCAACTCCGGGGGAACAAGGAAACAAAAGAGCCCCCTCCAGTACTGGAGGGGGCTTTCTTGTGGCCAGAGCCAGGATCGAACTGGCGACCCCACACTTTTCAGGCGTGTGCTCTACCGACTGAGCTATCTGGCCAGAAGCCACAAGGACTTCGGCGACCCTGACGGGACTTGAACCCGCGACCTCCGCCGTGACAGGGCGGCGCGCTAACCAACTGCGCCACAGGGCCATTTTCAATTATCTCTTGTGCGCTGGGCACGAATAAGTACTCTACACAAAGCTTGAGAAACACACCAAATCAGCATGTCATCTACGGTTTTTAGGAGTAAAGAAGTATCGTCCACGTGACTGCCACACAGCACCTAGACCTATCGGTCCCGACCCCGCCTTGAGTGGGCTATGACAAGCAAAACAATTCAAGCCTCGAAGCGTGTTTCTACAAACACCGCTCCGAGGCTTGGTATGGCGACCCTGACGGGACTTGAACCCGCGACCTCCGCCGTGACAGGGCGGCGCGCTAACCAACTGCGCCACAGGGCCATACATATTGACTTATGTACCAACACGTTAGTGTTGGTACCCCCAACGGGATTCGAACCCGTGCCGCCGCCGTGAAAGGGCGGTGTCCTAGGCCGCTAGACGATGGGGGCCCGTTGCCTTGAGGCAACTTTGTAAAAATATACTGGAGACATCCCTACTTAACCAAATCGCCCCGGCAGAAAGGCGGAAAACCATGGCTGACCAGCGCGATACTTGCTCCTGCCACGAGCCCGGCGTTCACGGCTACAACTCCGATAGCGAGCAAAAGGCAAAATACTTAGCGCGTCTCAAGCGCATCGAGGGCCAAACCAGAGGCATCCACCGCATGATTGCGGAAGACCAATATTGCATCGACATCATCACGCAGATCTCCGCGGTCACCTCAGCGCTCGAGAACGTCTCCCTAGCGCTGCTAGAAGACCACATAGAGCACTGCGTGGCAGGAGCCGCCGCCGAGGACGGGCAAGTAGCCACAGAGAAGCTAGAGGAGGCCATGCGGGCCATCCGGAAGCTCGTGAAGAGCTAGAGGAGCAAAGCCTGCTGAGTGGGCCACCCTACAACGCAAAAGAGCCGCCCGAAGGCGGCTCTTTCTGTGGGCCCTGCGGGGCTCGAACCCGCGACCTGCGGATTAAAAGTCCGTAGCTCTACCAACTGAGCTAAAGGCCCAACGCCCATCCATCTTAGTAGGTGACACTAAGGAAAAGGAAATGGCCCTCACCTCCAGCGGTAAGGGCCACGACCGAGCGGCATGAGCGATTAACCGCGCATGTCACCCTTCTCCATGAAGTTCACCTGGAAGTCAAAGGCGGTCTTCAGATCGTGCGGGGTGTGCTGGAACTTATTAGCCTTGGCACGCTCGTAGTATTCCTCAAGCAGCGGGCGGTAGTCCGGGTGCGCCACGGCGATAACCTTCTCCACGCGCTCCTTCGGAGCGAGACCACGCAGGTCCGCCACACCGTACTCGGTGATGATGACCATGGTGTCGTGCTCGGTGTGGTCGGTGTGGGACACGAACGGCACGATGGCGGAGATTGCGCCATCCTTGGCCACCGACGGGGAGACGAAGGTGGAGATGTAAGCATTACGGGTGAAGTCACCGGAGCCACCGGTACCGTTCATGATGCGGGAACCGGAGACGTTGGTGGAGTTGATGTTGCCGTAAATGTCGCCCTCAATCATGCCGTTGGAGGAGATCAAGCCAACGCGGCGAATAACCTCCGGGTGGTTGGACACCTGCTGTGGGCGCAGGATGATGTGCTTGGCGTAGCGCTCAGCCTCAGCGTTCATCTTGTCCGCGTACTCCGGGGACAGAGCGAAGGAGGTAGCGGAGGCGACGGTCATCTTGCCGGCGTCGATCAAATCGAGCATGCCGTCCTGGATAACCTCGGTGTACGCCTGAATGTTTTCAAACTTGGAGTCCAGCAGGCCGGCCATCACAGCGTTCGGGACGTTGCCCACACCGGACTGCATGATGAACTTGTCGTACTCAAGGCGGCCAGCAGCGACCTCGCCCTCGAGGAACTCGATGAAGTTCGCAGCAATCTTCTCGGAGACCTCATCCGGAGCCTTGAACGGTGCGTTGCGGTCCGGAGCGTCGGTCTTGACCACTGCCACGACCTTCTCTTCTGGGATCTCAATGTAGGTGGTGCCAACACGGTCGGCCGGCTTGGTGATCGGAATGGGCTGACGGTTCGGCAGCTTCTCAATCCGGTAGATATCGTGCATGCCCTCAAGGTTGAGGGACTGCCACTCATTCACCTCGATGATGATCTTGTCGGCGGCCTCAATGTATTCGAGGTTGTTGCCCACGGCCGAGGACGGAACGATGTTTCCGTTCTCGTCGATACGCACGGCCTCAATAATGGCTACCTGGAAGTCACCGTAGAAGCCCTCCTCTACCTGCTGACCGGAGTGCGAAAGGTGGATGTCCTGGTACAGCGCGGAGCCGTCGTTGAAGCGTCCACGCAGAACTGGGTCGGAATTGTACGGGGAGCGGAAGCGGATGGCGTTAGCCTCAGCCAGCACGCCGTCGCAGTCCGGGGCAGTCGAAGCGCCGGAGAAGACGTCAATCTTGAACTCTTCACCCGCCTCGTGAGCCGCCTTTGCCTTTTCCGCGATGGCGGTAGGCAGGGCCTTGGGGTAGCCAGCACCAGTGAAGCCGGAGATTCCCACACGGTCACCGTGATTGACGAACTTAGCTGCCTCGTCAGCGCTCATAACGAGCTTCTCAAACGGCGCGTATGCAATTCTCTCAGACATGAGTCCTCCTTTTATGTGCAGAAAAGACCTAGGTTACGGTCCTTTCCTATTAGTTACATGCACCACACTAGCGAATCGGTGGCGAATTTACCGCACTCTGCCCCAAACCGTGTGCACCCCTCACTTTTTTCATCAGAATTTGCCACCCTAGGCTTGTTCCGCGCACAATTGGCGGCGTGACTCTTGCTATCGGAAACATCCAGCTCAACTCCCCCGTTGTCCTCGCCCCTATGGCGGGCGTGACCAACGTGGCCTTTCGCGTGCTGTGCCGCGAGCAAGAGATAGCGAAGACCGGAACCGTCTCCGGCCTCTACGTGTGTGAAATGGTCACCGCACGCGCCCTCGTTGAGCGCAACCCAAAGACCTTGCACATGACCACGTTTGCCCCCGAAGAACAGCCGCGCTCACTGCAGCTGTACACCGTCGATCCGGAGTACACGTACAAGGCGGCCAAGATGATCGTGGACGAGAACCTCGCAGACCACATCGACATGAACTTCGGCTGCCCGGTTCCCAAGGTCACGCGCCGCGGCGGTGGTTCTGCCCTGCCCTATAAGCGCCGTTTGTTTGGCAACATTGTCGCTGCGGCCGTCAAAGCCACGGAGGGCACGGACATTCCAGTCACCGTCAAGATGCGCGTCGGCATCGATGACGAGCACAAAACGCACCTCGACGCCGGCCGGATCGCCGTTGCTGAGGGTGCCGCGGCCGTCGCTCTCCACGGTCGCACGGCGGCCCAACGCTACTCCGGCCACGCCGACTGGGGAGAGATTGCCCGCCTCAAGGAACACCTAGCGGATACTGGCATTCCCGTCTTGGGTAACGGCGATATCTTCAAGGCAACCGATGCGCACGACATGATGGAGCAAACGGGATGCGACGGCGTCGTCGTAGGCCGCGGCTGTTTGGGCCGCCCCTGGCTCTTCGCGGAGCTCTCCGCCCACCTGCGGGGTGAGCCGGTGCCGCCGGAGCCCACTTTGGGGGAAGTCACGCAGATTATGATTCGCCACGCCGAACTGCTGACACAGCACGAAGGCGAGCGCCAGGCCAGCCGCGATATTCGCAAGCATATTGGGTGGTACCTCCGAGGCTTTCCGGTGGGCGGCCAGGTACGCGCGGGGCTTTCTCGCGTCAATTCCTTGGAGGATCTGCGCGAGCTATTGGCGCCGTGGGCGGACTCGCCCGCGCTTGCCGACGACGCCGATGGCGCCCGCGGCCGCCAGGGTTCACCCGCCAAGGTGGTCCTGCCCGAAGGGTGGCTCGATGATCCGGAAGATGCCACGGTTCCGGAAGGCGCGGAGATCATGCACTCCGGAGGCTAGGAGCAGAACCTGCCTTGATCGTGTTGCCCGACAGGCACTAGACCAATAGTTGGGCTAAAGTACGTGGCATGCGCGCAGCTTACCGTGAACAGTTGGATAACTTTGCCCATGATCTGATCATCATGAGCACGACCGTCCATAGGTTGATGACTCTTGCCTCCCAGGCATTAATCGAGGCTTCCCTGCAACCAGCTGAGGAGGCCGTGTCGCTGCGCGATGAACTGGATGAGGTCCGCACGCGCTGTGAAGACCGTGCGGTGTCCCTTCTGGCCTTGGAGAACCCTATGGCCAAGGACCTACGCCAAGTGATCTCCTCCATCTATATTGTGGAAGATTTCTACCGCATGGGCCGCCTATCCCAGCACATTGCAACGAGCGCGCGTCGCCGCCACCCAGAGCCGGTTGTACCGGCAGAAATCATGGGCTATTTCGAGGAGTACACCCGCCTCGTCCTCGACATGTCTGCAGGGCTCAAAGACATCCTCATCACCCGCGATCCGGAGCTCGCGCTGCGCCTGACCGAAGATGACGATGCCGTGGATGACATCAACCATCACCTGCTGCGCATGCTGACCCAGCGGGAGTGGAAGGGAACGGTGCGCCAAGCCGTGGAGACTTCGCAGCTGTCACGCTACTACGAGCGATTCGCAGATCATTGTGCCGCCGCTGCCGGGCGCATCATCTACCTGGCCACGGGCTTGGACCCGGATCGCTATATGCGCAAGCGCGACCAGGAGCAGCGCGACGCCGAGATGGAAGCCCGCATGGCGGAGCTCGAGCGCCAATTCCGCAACTAGGCAGGCGTGTGGGCGTGGGTGATCCACCCGGCTCGATCCGAAGCACAAGAAAGCCGGCGCCTCTCCTAGACCTTAAACAGGTGAGAGAGGGCGCCGGCTTTGGGCACTAGTGGCATTTAGCCGAAGCGGCCAGAGATGTAATCCTCGGTGTCCTTCTTGGACGGGTTTTCGAAGATCTTGGTGGTGTCATCGAACTCGACGAGGTGGCCCGGCTTGCCGGTGGCCTCTAGAGAGAAGAAACCAGTCTTATCGGACACGCGGGCTGCCTGCTGCATGTTGTGGGTCACGATAACGATGGTGAAGTTTTCCTTCAGCTCGTGGATGAGGTCCTCAACAGCCAGGGTGGAAATCGGGTCCAGCGCCGAGCACGGCTCATCCATGAGGAGAACCTCCGGCTCCACGGCAATCGCACGGGCGATGCACAGGCGCTGCTGCTGACCACCCGACAAGCCGCCGCCCGGCTTATCCAGACGGTCCTTCACCTCGTCCCAGAGGTTAGCGCCGCGCAGGGACTTCTCGGCGACTTCCTTGAGCTTCTTCTTGTTCTTCTCACCGGACAGCTTCAGGCCGGCGACAACGTTGTCCTCGATGGACATGGTCGGGAACGGGTTGGCCTTCTGGAATACCATGCCGATGGTGTTGCGGACAGACACCGGGTCAACCTTGGAGCCGTAGATGTTCTGTCCATCCAAGAGGATCTCACCCTTGACGTAGGCGCCGGGGATGACCTCGTGCATACGGTTGAGGGTGCGCAGAACGGTGGACTTACCGCAGCCGGAGGGGCCGATGAAGGCGGTGACGGCCTTCGCCGGAATTTGCATGTTGACATTCTGTACGGCGTGGAAGTCACCGTAGTAGATGTTCACGTCGTTGAGCTCAAGCTTGGACATGAGTAGTGCTCCTATTGGGGGTAGGTGGAAAGTGAATACGGTTACTTCTTGACGGAGAACTTCGCCGAAACGATGCGCGCGCCGATATTGAGAATCGCGATGAGGACAACCAACGTGAGGGCGGCGCCCCACAGCTTGTCCAAGACAGCCGGATCAGCACCGGACTTGTACATATCCAGCATCATCAGTGGCAGCGAGGACTGCGCGCCCTTGAGGGCATCCCAGTTGATGGAGGACGTAGAGCCCACCAACACCAGCACCGGCGCGGACTCACCCATGATGCGGGCCACGGCGAGCATGATGCCGGTGACGATGCCGGAGAGAGCGGTCGGCAGAACGATGCGGGCGATGGTCTTCCACTTCGGTACACCGAGGGCATAGGAAGCCTCACGCAGGTCCATGGGGACCACACGGAGCATCTCCTCCGTATTGCGGACCACAATCGGAATCATCAGGAGTACCAAGGACAGCGCCACAGCCATACCGGAGCGCTTGAAGCCGAACAGCGTAATCCACATGGCGAAGATGAACAGTGCGGCCACGATGGAGGGCACACCGGACAGAATGTCCACCATGAAGGTGGTGAGGCGGCTCAGGGGGCCACCGCGGGAGTACTCCACAAGGTAAATCGCGGTAAAGATACCAATCGGAACCGAAATAACGGTCGCGATGATGGTCTGAACGAACGTACCGATGATGGCGTGCAGTGCACCACCGCCGGCTTCAGTATCCAGGATGCCGCGCTGGGATTCGGTCCACCACTCGGGGCTCAGGACAGCACCGGAACCGCGAACGATGAGCTCGAAGAGGACCCACAGCAGCGGGATCATGGCGATGATCATCGTCGCCCACACGAGAACGGTGGCGATGTTGTTGGTGGTCTTGCGGCTCGAGGAAATATCCAGGAAGGTCGGGCCGGAAGAAGCCGGGACAGAGTTAGAGGTTGTAGTCGTAGTCATCTCTGTTCCCTCCTTACTTGCTCTTCACGATGGAACGGGCAATTGCGTTGACCACGAAGGTCAGAAGGAACAGCATGAGGCCTGCAGCGATGTAGGCGCCGGCACGCATCTCATTACCGAACTCTGCGGCCGCCAAGGCAATGGCGGTGGCGAAGGTGGTACCGCCATCGAACAGCGAGAAGCGGAAGTCGACCAACGGGGAGACAACCATGTACAGCGCCATGGTCTCACCCAGCGCGCGACCCAGGCCCAGCATCGAGCCGGCAATATAGCCGGACATACCGAAGGGAAGGACCGTCATACGAATAACTTCCCAGCGGGTGGCGCCGAGTGCCAAGGCAGACTCGATCTGGCCCGGAGGGGTCTGCACGAAGACCTCGCGGGCGGTGGCGGCGATGATCGGCAGGATCATCACTGCCAGAACGATGCCACCGGTGAGGACGTTGCGGCCCGTCGCAAAGTGCGGGGAGTTGTCGTAGACCTTGAACAGGAAGAAGCCACCTGCCCAGGAGTGCAGCCACGTGTAGAAGCCGGACAATGCGGGGCCGAGAACCTGCCAGCCCCACAGGCCGTACACGATGGACGGCACGGCAGCGAGCATGTCAACGAGGAAGGCCAGCGGCTTCACTAGCTTGGCCGGCGCGTAGTTGGACAAGAAGATAGCAATACCGAGTGCCACCGGCATCGCGATGATGAGTGCCACGATGGAAATCAGCACGGTGTGGCCGAACATGGTCGGAATACCGAACTTCATTGCGTCGGTATCGGTGGTTTCCCAACGCTCACCGTAGGTGAAGAAACCTACGATGCCGCCCTCGTTGACGGCAAGGGAAGGGACCGCTTGCCACACAAGGAAGACTGCGATGGCAGCGATCATCACCGTGATTAGCGTGGCGGACGCAGTGGACAGGAATTCAAAGACACGATCGCCCGGGCGCTTGACACCCGTTTTAACGGCCGGAGTAGGGGCAGCATCAGCGGTGGATGCATGCGCGCTGGGACGGATCGCCGAAACGGCATCCTCCCTCGTGGATGACGCTGTGGTGAGATTATTGTCTGCCATGAGACTAGGGAATCCTTTTCAACGGGATCAATGAAAAATGCGGGACACGCTACCGCCCCCAAAGCGCTCGTTAACGGCGGATTGGGGGCGGAAGTGTGTATGTAAACGGCAACTACGGAACTAAGGCCCGCAGTCAGCGGCGCTTACTGGATAGCGTCGACAGCTGCCTTCAGGCGCTCGAGGTGGTCACCAGCAACCGGGATGAAGCCGGCGTTCTCCAGCTCGTCGTTCTGGTTATCCAGGACGGTGTTGAAGAAAGCCTTCACCAGAGCGGAGGTCTCCTCATCGTAGCCAGCGGAGCAGACGATGTTGTAGGTGGTCAGGATGAGCGGGTATGCACCCTCGTCGTTGGAAGCGAAGAGCTTGTCGGAGTCAACGACCATGTCGTGCTCGGAGGCGGTCTCCTTGAAAGCAAGGTGGTCCAGAGCAACGCCGACGGACTCAGCGTTGAGCTCAACCGGGCCGTTGCCGAAGTCAATCTTGGCAATCTTGACGCCATCGGCTTCCTTCTGGTGAGCGTAGCCAGCCTCAACGTAGGTGATAGCACCCTCGATGGAAGCGACCTGGTCAGCCACACCGGAGGAACCGTTAGCGCCCTCACCAACAGCATCTGGGAACTGCTTGCCCTCGCTGTCCCAGTTGCCGGTAGCGGCGGTCAGGAACTTCTGGAAGTTGTCGGAGGTACCGGACTCATCAGAGCGGAAGATAACGGTGATGTTCTTGTCCGGCAGGTCGGTGCCCTCGTTCTCAGCCTTGATGGCGTCATCATTCCACTTGGTGATCTCGCCCTTGAAAATCTTAGCCAGGGTGTCGGTGGAGAGGTTGACCTCGGTGTCACCCAGGTTGTAGGCGATAGCAACCGGGCCGATGGTGGTCGGCAGGTGCCATGCATCGTTGCCATCGCAACGCTCCTTAGCAGCCTCAACCTCACCCTTGTCCTCCTTCAGGGCGGAGTCGGAACCAGCGAAGTCAACGGTGCCACCGTTGAAAGCCTTCACACCAGCGCCGGAACCGGAGGAGGTGTAGGAGAAGTTAGCATCCGGATGCTCGTTCAGGAAGGCCTTCTCGAAGACAGACATTGCGGACTTCTGGGAGGAAGCGCCCTCACCAGAGAGGTCACCGGAGACCTCTACGGAGTCGGAGCCGCCATCGGCGGAATCAGACTCGTTGGACTCGGAGCAGGCAACGAGAGCGGTGGAGGTGGCGGCGACGATGCCGAAGATAGCGGCAGTGCGCTTGAAGTTGCGAATCACGGGGAACCTTTCCGGTACGGATACAAGAGAATGATTTTTCGAGGAAATCGCCCCCAACCCTCTCCAAAGGCAAGCGCGATTAACTCACGGGAAGTAAAGCTATATGCGGAGGGTTAACCCCACAGGGATCAAGAGGTGAACAATCGGTTAACTTGTACCAAAAGGCGGTGAGACTAGTCACTTTTCGCCCAGACGCAGTGCTCCTCCGCAGTACCAAAGCCGAGCTTCTCATAGGCCTTTACTGCCGGCTCATTGTCCGCCTCGACGTACAAGATGACCTTGTCCGCTCCTTTAGCGACCATGCGCTGCAAGCCAGCGGTGAGCAACGGGCCGCCGAGCCCGCGCCCGCGATAGTCCTCGCTCAGCCCCACAACATAGACCTCACCGAAGGCTGGGATGTCCTCCTCATGCCATTTCAGCCAGTGAAAGCCGGCCATGGTTGGGGCACTGTGCTCACCACCGTGCGAATCCCACAGGAAGAGCACGTCGGCCGGATCGAACCATTCGGCTTCCATCCCGCGGTGTAAACGCTCCAGGTCCCACCCACCTTGCTCTGGGTGCCAGGAAAAAGCCTCGTTGTTGGCTCGTAACCACTCCGCCTCGACGTACTCGCGCCCGAAACGCTCGACCGACTCCGTGTACGTGCAGATCTCTAGGCCTTCGACCTTTGCGGACGCTTCCTCCGCCGCGCGTAGGTCCCGTCCCTCAATCGCCATGACGAGCAGGCGCCTGACGACGTCCATCCCATTGCGCTTCGCCAGCGCCTGGGCGGCCGGGAGGTTGCCATGAGCCCAGATCTGGGGGGAGGTTGGGAGGGCGTCGACAAGCGCCTGCCCCACCCCGCGCCCGCGGTGTTCGACGTCGACGACGAGCTCTACCGTCTGCCCTTCGACGGCAGCCACACCTGTTATCTCACCGTCTTCAAGTGCGAGCAGGTGGCGGTGCCCAAGGCGACCATCTCGCAGGCCGACCACAAACTGCTCGGAGAACGGCGCATAACCATCGTGCGTTTCGGCGCGTGTGGCCAGCTCCTCCACGCGCTGTGCCAAATCCGGATTCTGCGGCAGGGTAAGGGTCCCAATATTCATGTTTCCCAGCTTACGTGCGGTAGTAATAGAAGGGTGACCGTCATCTACCTCAGCCGCCCCGTCGTCCGACTCGCCGCCGTCGCGGGAGTGGTTCTGACCGCATGGCTGGCGGATTCCGCGGTGGCGATGCATGCCGAGCACACCGTGGCACAGAAGGCGAAAGCCAGTTCCCAGCTGGAAAATAGCCCCAATGTGTATATCGGCGGCGTTCCTTTTACCCTCGGCGCTCTGACCAAAGAGGTTCCTTACCTCGAGGTCAACTCCTCCGACGTGGAGGTGCCCAAGCTCGGGATGGTCAACGCCTCCACGACGCTGCGCGATATCACCATTCGTCCCGAACAGCTCTTCAGCGGGGACCTAGAAGGTGCACCGGTCTCCACTTACACGCGCAGCATTAGCATCGACGGAGTAGCCCTCGGCCGCCTGCTGGGCATTACGGACCTATCCATCGCCAACCCAGATGACATGTCCCCCACCGGCGGCCCGTCTGCCGAAGCGGAGCTCACCGGCACGCTGCCGGGAGACACCACCAAGTCCACGGCGACGGTAACGTTGCGCCTCGTTGGGCCGGAATTTCGCATGAGCGTCTACGGGACCGATGATGAGCGCCTCAAGAAAGCATTCGGGTTGGTCTTGGATACCCGTCAACTACCGTTGCCTGCCCAGGCCACCTCCGTGAAGCTGCACGGCGGTTCCATTACGTTCGAGGTGCAGCGCCGCAACATCACTTTGAAGACGGCGCAGCTCTCCCCTCTCGAAATCGATGGATCGGAGGAAAAGGCCGTCGAGGATGCAGCGCAAAAGGCACAGGACACCGCCAACGAAGTAGGCAGCGCACCGACGACGCCGCCGAGTTGGCGCCAAAACTAGTTGATGCGAACGAGGTCGCGCAGGATCCTGCGGACGTTGCGGTGTATGGGCGGGGCCGGATCGGTAGGAGCGAAGACTTCCAACGCGTCCGCCTCCGATTCCAGATGCACCTCCGTGAAGGTTCCCTCCGACTCTCCGTCTGCCTGGAAGCGGTGCGGCTTCGGGCACACCAAATCCACCTCGACGGCATCCTCAAAGTGCAGCGTTCGGGCATCCGTGACCTTATTCAGCCAGTGGCGGTGATCCACGCCAAAGAGGTGGAGCACGCCCACAAGACCATCAATGCCACCGAGGTCTGACACCCCGAAGAGGCCAAGGCCTTGGTCGAAAGAGTTGCGCGGATTCGTCACCACCGGCAGCGGTCCGAGGAAGGTCCACGGGTTGGTATTCGAGGTGAACATGACGGGCACGTCATCAGCCGAGAAGGTGTCTCCCGAGCCGGAGCGCGCACGCACGCTAATGCGCGGTGGGCGAATGCGGGCGCGCTGATAGGCCTGAAAGGCCACGGCCAAATAGCGCAACGGGGTAGCTGCAAAGCCCATTTCCCGAGCACGGTCCACGCGAGCGAGCACGTCGGCATCCAATCCGAAACCAGCGTTGACCGCGAACCACCGGTCATTCCACACCCCCAAGGACACGGTGCGGCGCGTATTGCGTTCCAGCATCCGAGCCAGCACGTGTGCTGCCTCGACTGGAGTATTGGGGAAGCCGAGGGCGCGGACGAAGACGTTGGCGGAGCCCGTGGGAATCACCGCGAGAGCCGGAATGTCCTGGGGGCTGGGACGTTCCGCGGAATCTGCGGGGCCCAACAGCCCGTTCACAATTTCGTTCACCGTGCCATCTCCCCCGAAAACCAAGATGACATCGAAGTCTTCCCTGGTCATGCCCCGCACTATATCCTCCGCGTGCCCCGGATAATGCGTAAAGCGAGCAAGCAGCTGCAGCCCCTCCACGTCCCGAATGACGGGCAGAACCTCACGGAAAAGGGCCGAATTCTGGCTCGTGGAGTTCGGGTTTGAGATCAGCAATGCGCGCATGACCCCCTAGACTACTGGAGCCTAGTGGTTTCCGCGGCGCCCCCACGACTACGCTGGGGCAGCATGAGCGAACAGACGAATAATGAGAATCACCCGGAAAACACCCAGCCGGAGAACGGCAAGATTGATGGCAACGCAGCCGTCAACCAAGCCGCGGAAGCATGGAAGGATGCTGCCTCCCGCAACATCCCCACCGTTGATGTAGCAGAGAATCCTTTGCCCGATGAGACGGCAAACCTGCGTCAGGGTCCGTCGCTGCACGATGGACTCTTGGGGCTTCTCCCCCTCGTCGGCGTGTGGCAGGGCGAAGGCCAGGCCCACAGCGCCGACGGCGAGCAGTACGCCTTTGGCCAGCAGCTCATCATCGCCCACGACGGTGAGAACTACCTGACCTACACCTCCCGCACCTGGAAGATCGATTCCGAGGGCAACCCGGCGGGCCCGGACGTGCGCGAATCCGGATTCTGGCGCATCTCTCTCAAGGACGAGATTGAGATGACCTACACCTCCTCCAATGGTGTCAACGAGATCTTCTACGGCTCCCTGTTCAACGAGCGCGCTTGGCAGCTGGAGTCCGCCTCCACCATGGTGACGGAGACAGGCCCCGCCAACCTCGGCCCCGGCAAGCGCATGTACGGCCTGATGCCGAACAACAACTTGGGCTGGGTCGATGAGCGGCTTGTCGACGGCGAGATGCGCCCCTTCATGTCCGCCGAGCTCACCCGTGTGGCAGGCTAGCTAGCAGGCGAGCTAGCCGCATAAGGGAATCTAGCGGGCCAGGGCGACGTCGATCAGCGCGCGTATTTCTTCTGCGTTCGCCGGCGCCTTGAGCTTCGTGTCATCGAGGCGCGTCACCCGCACCGCTGTGCGCACCGAGGAGACCAGCCACACCGAGTCAGCCTCCTCGAGGTAGCTCAGGTTGAGCTCCTTCGCCTTGCAGCGATATCCCTGTTCTGAGGCGTATTCAAACAGCGCGGCCTGCGTGGTTCCGGGGAGTATCCCCTTACCCGCGGGGGTGCGCAGCTTGGTTCCCTTAACCGCCACCACGGTTGAGGTAGCCCCCTCCAAGACCTGCCCCGTGTCGGGGTCGGTAAAGATCACATCATCAAATCCGCGCTCGCGGGCCAGCCGCAGTGTGGCCATGGTTGCCGCATAGTTCAACGTCTTGGCCGGCAGCTCCTCCGCCACCTGCCACAATCGCGGCGTACTCATGACCTTGACGCCCTTCGCACGCTGCGCCACCACATCCTCCGGGATTTCCTGAACCGCGACCCAGGCCGTGGGCACCCCGGTGGAGGCCCGGCCGCGGGTATAGGTCCACGTGCACTTGGCTTCGAGCGGCGATTCACCCGTGTCCCCCGCGCCGGCGGGGCCATAAAAATCGGCGATAGCCAGCGCGGTGGCTTCCTCCCACTTGTGCATCGGCGGCTCCGGCAAATTCAGAGCCTGGGCGGAGTGTCGGAAGCGCTCCGCGTGGCGGTGAAGGTTCGCCGCCTTGCCATCACGCACTAGAAGGGATTCAAAAATCCCGTCTCCGCGCGTGACCGCGGCATCATCCCAGTAGACCAACGGTAGGTTCGGCATGTGGCGCCGCACCGATCCCCCAAACGGCTCCACGACGTAGATGACCGGCTCTTTTCTGCGCTGAAGGCTCATAGCCCCGATTATGCCCTACCATCGGAGGGCGTGAGTTACTCTTCGCCACTTCTTTCCCGGCCCGGAGCCGCTGAGTTCCAGGGCACCACGCTCGTCGATGTCTCCGGGGTCCCCTGGCACTACGGCAACCCCCTCGTCGAGCAGCGCGCGGTGGAAACAGGTTCAGCCGTCATCGACCGCTCCCATCGCCGCGTCATCGCGGTTTCTGGGCCCGATGCCCGAGCCTTCCTGAATAACCTCCTGAGTCAAAAGCTCGATGACGTGGACGCCGGCTTTTCCGCAGGTGCCCTTGACCTCAATATTCAGGGCCACGTCCTGCACCACATGGATCTATCTTTCGACGGGAAAACCTTCTACCTCGATGTGCCGGCGGCGCAGTTCGAGTCTTTGCGAGATTTCCTCACCGCCATGGTGTTCTGGTCCCAGGTCACCGTAGAGGAAGTAGACGTGGCGGTCATCAGCGTCCTCGGTCAAGCGCTGGACAAACCTTCTACGGCCCTGGTGGAGAGGCCCGTGCACTGGCCGGGCTACCCGCGCCAGGACTTCCTCGTGCCGCGGGACAAACTAGACGCAGCGGTGCAAGAGTTGGAGGCCCAGGGCGGAAGCTTAGCGGGGCTCATGGCTTTTACCGCCGAGCGCGTGCGGGCACGCGAGCCCGAACTAGCCGCAGATCTCGATGCAAAGACTATCGCCCACGAGGTTCCGCATTGGATCCGGCGCAGCGAGGAGCAGCCCGCGTTCGTTCACTTGGACAAGGGCTGCTACCGCGGGCAGGAGACCGTCGCGCGCGTAGAAAACCTTGGGCGCTCTCCCCGTTTATTGGTGCTGCTCTACCTCGACGGCTCCGCCCCGGAGCAACCGAAGAGCGGAGCGGACATCACGTCGGGCGGGCGTCGCGTGGGCAGGCTCGGCACCGTGGTGGAGGACTGTGAGTATGGCCCCATCGCGCTTGGTCTAGTAAAGCGCAGCGCCCTCGACCATGGAGAGCTGGCCATTGGTCCGGTAGCAGCATCGATCGAGCCGGATTCCATCCCTGCCGATGAAGGCCCGAAGGCCGGCCGTGCCGCTGTGGATCGCCTGCGCGGAAAATAGTGGCACATTACACAATGGACTATTTGCCGCAGGGTGGAGCACTTTTCAGCACACCGCTAGGGGGTAGTTCGGAATTTTTTCGTCACACAGGCTATGGTGTCTTACAGGAACATACACATATCTGACTAAGACGATGGGGCGGCCAAGAATCCCTGGACCGCCCTACACACCTCAAGGGGGTCATGCACATGGGACGCGGACGCGCCAAGGCAAAGCAGACCAAAGTTGCACGCCAGCTGAAGTACAATTCGCCCGAGATGGATCTGGATTCGCTCCAGCGTGAACTCGCCTCACAGAACTCCAAGCGCTCCAGCGATGAGGACGAGGATCAATACTCGGAGTACGCGGATTACGAGGACTATGCGGATCGCTGGGACTCGGACGAGTGGGATGAGGATGATTCCGAGGAGCGCTAAGCGCGCGAATCACTTCCCCATTCTGTACATGCACAGCACGTAAGCGAAGGGCCGGAGATGCCTCCCCTCTTAGTGAGGGGCGCCTCCGGCCCTGTTCCTTTTCTTCAGAACCTAGAACCCTGGGTGCTCGCCGGTCATGAGGACGCGCGGCTCGCCTTCTTCGGCGACACGGACGGTGCCCAGCTCCCATGCCTCAACGTGGCGGGCGGTCATCATGGCCAACGCGCGCTCGCGATCCTCCGGCGCAACGACGGCGATCATGCCAACGCCCATGTTGAACGTCTTCTCCATTTCCTCGAGGGCAACCTTGCCCACGGAGGAGATGGTCTTGAAGATCTGGCCCGGAGTCCACGTCGAGCGATTAACCTCAGCGGTCAGGCCCTCTGGGATCACGCGCTCGAGGTTGCCCGCGAGGCCACCGCCGGTGACGTGGCAGAAGGTCGACACCGCGCACTCAGATACCAGCGCCAGGCAGTCCTTGGCGTAGATGCGGGTAGGCTCCAAAAGCTCCTCACCGAGGGTGCGGCCCAAGTCTTCCATGTAGCCATCGAGCGGCAGACCGGCCTGCTCCAGCAGCACGTAGCGCGCCAAGGAGTAGCCGTTGGAGTGCAGGCCAGAGGACTTCATAGCGATAAGGACGTCGCCGTCACGTACCTTGTCGGGGCCGAGGAGCTCATCGGCCTCCACCACACCGACGGCGGTGGCGGAAACATCGTACTCATCCTTGCCCATGACGCCTGGGTGCTCAGCGGTCTCGCCGCCCAGCAGCGCTGCACCTGCCTGCACGCAGCCCTCAGCAATGCCCTTGACAATGTCCGCGACCTTTTCCGGAACAACCTCGCCCACGGCGATGTAGTCCTGGAGGAAGAGCGGCTCGGCGCCGCACACGACGAGGTCATCAACACACATGGCAACCAGGTCAATGCCGATGGTGTCGTGCTTATCCATGGCTTGAGCCACGGCCAGCTTGGTGCCCACGCCGTCTGACCCGGCCGCGAGGACCGGCTCCTTGTACTCGCCCAGCTTAAACAGGCCGGCGAAACCGCCCAGCCCGCCCATGACCTCCGGGCGGGAGGCACGCTTGGCGTGCGGGGTGATTAGCTCAACTGCGCGGTCGCCTTCCTCAATGTTGACGCCGGCGGCAGCATACGTGTTCTCGCTCATGAGTGACTTAGTCCTTAATCGTTAGTTGTCGTCGAGCCCTGCAGGGTACGCACGGCCTCAGCATTGGGGTTTCCGGCGGGCAGTCCAAGCGGGTACTCGCCATCGAAGCAGGCACAGCACAATTCGCTGCGGGGCTGCTCGGTGGCCGCCACCATCTCATCGGTGGAGACGAAGCCCAGCGAATCTGCACCGATTGCCGTGCAGATGGTCTGCGCCACTTCCTCCGGGTCATCGGAGGGGTTGGCATTAGCAATCAGTTCACCCGGGGAGGCGAAGTCGATGCCGTAGAAGCACGGCCACTTTACCGGCGGGGAGGCGATGCGCACGTGGACCTCGGCAGCGCCGGCTTCCCGCAACATCCGGATCAGGGCGCGCTGCGTGTTGCCGCGGACGATCGAATCATCCACCACCACGATGGACTTGCCGTCAATGACCTCCCGCAACGGGTTGAGCTTGAGGCGGATGCCCATCTGGCGTTGAGACTGCGTGGGCTGGATAAAGGTGCGGCCCACGTAGGAATTCTTGACCAAGCCATGTGCAAAGGTCAGCCCAGATTCGCGGGCATAGCCCACGGCGGCCGGGTTGCCGGACTCGGGAACGGGGATCACCATGTCCGCGTCGGGCGCTGGGTACTGGCGCGCTAGGCGACGCCCAATTTCCACACGCGTGGCATTGACGGAGCGGCCTTTGATGTTTGTATCCGGCCGCGCCAGGTAGACGTATTCGAAGACGCAGCCGTGGCGCTTGGTCTCCGCGAAGCGCTCGGAGCGAATACCGGTCTCATCAATAGCGACGAGCTCGCCGGGTTCGATCTCCCGGATGAACTGCGCACCCACGATATCGAGGGCGCAGGTCTCGCTCGCCACCACCCAGCCGGTGCTAAGGCGGCCGAGGGCGAGCGGACGCACGCCGTGCGGATCGCGGGCGGCATACAGCGTGTGACCGTCGGTAAAGGTCAGGCAGTATGCCCCCTTGACCCTGGGCAACAGCTGAAGTGCCGAGTCGAAGACTGAATTATTTTCGCTGACGCCATCCGCCAACAAGATGGACAGGCACATGGAGTCCGAGACGGATTCTTCGTGCGGCTTGATGAGCCCGCGTTCCACGGCCTCGGCGCGCAGCTCCACGTAATTCACCAAGTTTCCATTGTGGCCGAGTGCAATGTCGACGCCGCTGGGCGACGTCCCAAACATCGGCTGCACATTCGACCATTCCTTGCCGCCCGCAGTGGAGTACCGCGTGTGGCCAACAGCCACGTTTCCGTGCAGAGAGGTCAGGATGGATTCATCGAAGACATTGGACACTAGGCCCATGTCTTTGAAGACCACGATGCGGTCATCATCCCCCACCGCGATGCCCGCGGCCTCCTGGCCGCGGTGTTGGAGGGCAAAGAGGCCGAAGTAGGTTAGCTTGGAAACCTCTTCGCCTGGTGCCCAGACACCGAAAACTCCGCATTCTTCGCGGGGCTCGGGATCCAGGCTGGGATCCGTCGACAGGGGCTTAGTTATGCTCTGGACGTGTTCAGCTACCACGGCGCTAATCCTAGCCGTTCCGGCCAGTGAAAACTAACGGAATCACGGGCAAGTAGGCAGCAATCTCGTGGGCACGGGAGCCGGAGGCGTCCACACGGCCGTCGCCAAGCGCCTGCTCCCACCCCATGGCACCCGTAGCCAGCTGCAGCCACGTCAGGGGATCCATCTCCACCACGTTCGGAGGGGTGCCCCGGGTATGGCGAGGCCCGGCGATACACTGCACTGCCACGAATGGGGGGACCCGCAGCTCCACGGAGTGGCCCGGCGCGTCTGCCTCCACCAGGCGGGCCGTGGTGCGTGTAGCGGCCGCAAGCGCAGCGCGACCTGGTTTTTCCGCCCCTTGAGGATCGTGGATCCACTCCGCCACTGCTTCGACGGCGGCGCGGGCCGTGGCGGCATCAACGGCCTTCTTCATCTGGTCACCACGCTCCCTGATACTTTGTTATCCATGTCACCAACCATGCCATCAAGCTCGTCGGAAGAAAAGAAGTCCGTTCCCCACGAGAAGTCCCCTTCCCTCACCCTGCGGTTTATGGCCGCCCCCACCGATCTCACCATCGCCGGCGCCCAGGGCATCGGCGGCGGCCGCGTCCTGGAATGGATCGATAAGGCCGCCTATGCGTGCGCGGTTCAATGGTCCGGTACCTACTGCGTGACTGCCTACGTGGGCCATATTCACTTCACGCGCCCCATCCCCTCAGGCCACCTCGTGGAGGTGCGCTCGCGCATCGCGATGACGGGGCGCTCCTCCATGCACATCGTCAACGAGGTGCTTTCCGCCGACCCGCGCGATGGCATTTTTACTCGCGCGTGCGACTGCCTCGTCATCTTCGTGGCCAAGGACACGGAAACAGGTAAGTCGGTCGCCGTGCCGCCGCTGGTTCCGGACACCGTAGAGCACCAGCGTGTGTGGGAAGCCGCGGAATCCCGCATCGAGCTGCGCCAAGCCATCGAAGCGGAGATGGAAAAGCAGACTTATGATGGCCCTTCCGATGCCCCTCGAATGGTCACCCGCTTCTTGGCTAAGCCCACTGACGTCAACTGGGGCGGCAATGTCCACGGTGGTACGGCCATGGAATGGATTGATGAGGCCGGCGCTGCCTGCACCATGGAGTGGTCAGGAGAGCACACAGTGGCGGTCTATGCCGGCGGCATTCGCTTCTACCGGCCTATCCATATCGGAGACCTCATCGAGGTCGATGCCCGCATGATGCGCACGGATACCCGCTCGATGCAAATGTCGATCCACGTCCGCGCGGGTAACCCGCGCGGTGGCCGCGAGAAACTAGAAACCGCCATCCACGCCACTGTGGCCTACATGGGCATGGACGCTGACTGGCAGCCGCTCGCCGCCCGCCAGTTTGTCCCCCGCACCGAAGAAGACAAGCGCCTGTGGGAGCACGCCGGTATTCTCCGCGGCCTGCGCGGCAAGTACTCCCCGAAGCCTCTGGTGGTGGCGCCACAGCACCAGCACGTGGACTAACCTAGGCCAGCCCTCCACCCCATCACTAGGGCGGGGCCGCAGCTAGTTCAGCGGCTCAACCCGACACGCCACGTGGAGGGTGCTCGGATCCTTGGCTTTGCGCAACGTGACGGTGCGCGCTCCGATCTCAGTGTTTGTGGCGACACTCGGAGCCACAAACACGCCCGTCGTCGCTGGAAGAATAACCGGCTTGTAGAAGTCCGCGCTGATGCGTACAGCACTTGAAAGGGTGCCGTCGAGCACCGACAACATCCGGGCGTGCGTATACATGCCGTGCGCGATGGGCGCGGGAAAACCGAAGAGCTTGGCGCCCACGGTGGAGACGTGGATGGGGTTCTTATCGCCGGATGCCGCGGCATAAACGCGGGTGCTCTCGGGACTAAAGCGCAGCGTTGCCGTGGGCGTTCCCGCCTCATCATCAGGGAAGTCGAGGAAGCGCTCGGCTTCAGGGCGCGTTCGCACCTGCCGCGGGGTGTCCTTGGTGAATTTCGCGCCCTGGCCTAGGAAAACCGAAGTCTGGCGCCAGATCTCCTCACCACCCACGCTGTACGTGGTCACCATATCGATGACCAGCCCCTTGCGGTGCGGGCGGAGGTTTTCCGCGTGCACGGAGATGTCGCAGCTTTCGTCGACGCGTAGCGGGCGGGTCTGCTCGATGCGGTTCGACAGGTGCACCACGCCGACTGCGGGAAAAGGAAAGTCCTGTGCCGCCATCACCTTGATTGCGAGTGGGAAGGCCAGCGCATACAGGTAGGTGGCGGGCAACTCATTGCCCAGGCGCAGGCCCGTGGCTTGGCAGTAGCGAGCCAGGTGCGCGGTATCGACGCGCACTCCCTCGACGCGGTAGGCGGTCTGCGGGTCGTCGACCTTGCGCTTGCCGGCCCCCAGCCCGGGGATGGGCACCGCGCCTACCATGAGTGAGCGGTAAAGGGCGGGAAGGTCAGGAATCTCGTTGAGTGTGGTGACGTTCATTTATGCTCCCATGAGGTTCTGGCCGCACACGCGGACCGTGTTGCCGCTCACCGCGGCGGAGGCCGAGGCAGCGAAGAAGGCGACGGTCTCCGCGACGTCGACAGGCAAACCACCTTGCTGCAGTGAGTTCAGGCGCCGGCCGATTTCGCGCGGCCCAGTGGGCATCGCCGCAGTCATGGCGGTTTCGATGAATCCGGGGGCAACAGCGTTGATGGTGGAGCCATTCTCCGCCAAGACGGAGCGCAAGGAATCAACGAGCCCGATGATGCCTGCCTTCGTCGTGGCGTAGTTGGTCTGGCCGCGGTTGCCGGAAATGCCGGCCATGGAGGACACACCAACCACGGCCGCCCCCGGCGCGAGGGCTCCGGATTCGAGGAGGTTTTCGGTAATGCGTACCGGTGCCAGCAGGTTAACAGCAAGGACAGCGTCCCACTGCCCCTCGTTCATGTTGGCCAGCAGCTTGTCGCGGGTGATTCCAGCGTTGTGGACGATGACGTCAATAGCTCGACCATGACGCTCCTGGGCGTGCTGGGCAATCTTGTCCGCGGCCTGAGGGTCAGTGACATCGAGAGGCAGCGCGGTGCCTTTGACCTTGTTCGCGGTCTTCGCCAGGTGTTCGCTAGCTTGCGGGACGTCGATGCAGATGACGCTGGCACCGTCGCGGGCCAGCACCTCGGCGATGGTAGCGCCAATACCGCGAGCAGCACCGGTGACCACCGCGAGGCGCCCGTCGAGCGGCTTCTCCCACTTCGCTGACTCACCTCCGCGTGCGGGGGAGCCCTCACTCACCGCGCCCACGCGGACCACCTGGCCATCCACGAAGGCCGACTTCCCGGAGAGGAAGAAGCGGAGGGTGGACTCCACCTCCGCGGTGGCCGCAGGATCTACCCACACCAGGTTCACGGTGCCGCCCTTGCGCATCTCCTTGGCCAAGGAGCGCGTAAAGCCTTCGAGTGCGCGCGCGGTAATCCGGGCGTCGATAGTATCTGCAGCCTCCGGGGTGGTGCCGACAACCACGAGGCGCGCGCACGGCAGGAGGTTGCGCATCTGTGGGTTGAAGAAGTCATACAGCTCGCGCAACTGCTCGGGGGTCTCTAGGCCGGTGGCATCGAAGACGAGGGCGGCGCGCGGGGCCTCCGCAGAGGCGTTGATGATCTGGTAATCCACGGCTAGCTGGGAGCGAAGAAAGTCGGCGATGCGTCCCTGGCCGCCAATGACGATGGGGCCATCGAGCGCCGGTTCGCCTACTTTATGACGACGCAGGGGGTGGCCCTGGGGTACACCCGCTTTGGCGGCAAGCGGAGAGTTGATGAGCTTCTCGGCAATGGTGACGTGCGGCATAAGGTGACGCATTCCTTTCTGAGATCTTCACAACCTTGCGAGCATTATTTTGCTAGTTGCAAGGCCCGTTAATTGAGTGATAGAACTAACAATATCACCTTAGTTGTGATGCGAAACGCGCGGTGGGATTGCTACCCTCTCCCACTGGGGCGATTCGCACCAGACCACTCGCGAAGGAGTTTTTGATGACCAACCCCCCGCACCGCGTAGCCATCCTCGGTGGCAACCGCATTCCCTTTGCTCGCTCCAATAAGCAGTACGCTCACGCGTCCAACCAAGACATGCTCACCAGTGCGCTCGACGGCCTCGTGGCGCGCTACGGGCTGCACGACGAACGCCTCGGCCTCGTCGCCGCGGGTGCCGTGCTCAAGCACTCCCGCGATTTCAACCTCACTCGCGAGTCGGTCCTCGGTTCCGCGCTCGACTCGACCACCCCAGCTATTGACGTGCAGCAGGCCTGCTGCACCTCCCTGGCGGCGGCTATCCACGTCGGCGATGCCATTGCCCAGGGCCGAATTTCCGCCGGCATCGCGGGAGGCACGGACACCACCTCGGATGCCCCGCTGGCCGTCAATGACACCCTGCGCCGCACGCTGCTCAACCTCACCCGCGCCAAGACCGCCGCTCAGCGCGCCCAGCTCATCGGTTCCATCCGACCCTCGCAGTTAGCCCCGGAGCAGCCGCAGAACGGCGAGCCGCGCACCGGATTGTCCATGGGAGATCACGCCGCCATCACCGCCCGCGAAATGAACGTGAGCCGCGAAGCCCAGGACGAGCTGGCACTCGCCTCCCACCAGAACCTCCATCAGGCCTGGGAAGAGGGCTTCTTCGATGACCTCACCACCGGATTCCTCGGCGTCAACCGCGATACCAACCTGCGCCCGGATTCCTCCCTGGAGGCCCTAGCCAAGCTCAAGCCGGTCTTCGGCAAGCGCGATGCCGAACAGCACGGCACGCAGGCCACCATGACCGCGGGCAATTCCACACCGCTGACCGACGGCGCCTCCGTCGCCCTGCTGAGCTCCGAGGAGTGGGCAGCCGAGCACAATATCGAGCCCCGCGCCTTCCTCGTCGATTCCGAGACCGCGGCGGTCGATTTTGTCCACGGCCCCGATGGGCTTCTCATGGCGCCGACCTACGCGGTCCCGCGCCTGCTGGAGCGCAACAACCTGACCCTCCAGGACTTCGACTTTTACGAAGTCCACGAGGCCTTCGCGTCCCAGGTACTCGCCACCCTGTCTGCATGGGAGGACGAGACCTACTGCCGCGAGCGCCTCGGCCTGCAGTCTGCGCTGGGCCCCATCGACCGCGCCAAGCTCAACGTCAAGGGCTCCTCCCTTGCCGCTGGGCACCCCTTCGCCGCCACCGGCACCCGCATCCTCGCCACTACCGCCAAGATTCTCGAAGAAAACGGTGGTGGGCGCGCCCTCGTCTCCATCTGTGCGGCCGGCGGCCAGGGTGTTGCAGCCATCGTCGAGCGTTAAGAAACTTCCCTCCCCAGAAAGGACCCCCACCATGCCACTCACCAAGTCTTCCTCGGACACGAAATCCGTCTCACCAGAACTCAACAACCAGGCCACGACCGACGCCCCCAAGGCCGAGGCCCGCAGCCCGCACCGCCTGCCCACCACCCCGAAGCCCTCAGTGGCCACAGAACTGGCTGCGCTTCTCGACGGCCCCCACGCCGCCTTCCGCCAGGAGCTGCGCACCTTCCTCAACGACCCTTCGCTCTTCCCGAAGCCGGACCTGCCGATGGCAGAGCAGCGCCAGCACACCTTTGACAACCTCTCCAAGGTCCGCGATTTCGGCGGTTTCAACCACGGCCTGCGCCGCGCCAACGGCGGTTCCGGTAAGCCGAACCTGTCCACCTTCACCCTGGAGGGCCTAGCCTGGGTTGATGGTTCACTGGCTATTAAGTCCGGCGTGCAGTGGGGCCTGTGGGGCGGCGCCCTGGATCAGCTCGGCACTGAACGCCACCTCGAGTGGGTCAAGAAAGCCGCCAGCCTGGAGCTGCCAGGCTGCTTCGCTATGACCGAGCGCGGCCACGGCTCTGACGTGCAGTCCCTGGAAACCACCGCCACCTTCGACCCAGAGACCAACGAGTTCGTCATCAACACCCCCTCCGATTCCGCGGTGAAGAACTACATCGGCAACGCCGCCAAGGACGGCCGTGCGGCCGTCGTCTTCACCCAGCTGATCACCCCTGACAGCGATGGCCGCTCCCACGGCGTGCACGCCATCATCGTCCCGATCCGCGATGAAGAAGGCAACGAGCTGCCAGGCGTTACCCTGGGTGATCATGGCCACAAGGGTGGTTTGGTAGGCGTCGATAATGGCACCCTGCGCTTCGACAACGTCCGCGTGCCGCGCGAAAACCTCCTCAACCGCTTCGCCGATGTGGACGAAAATGGCAGGTACACCTCCCCCATCGAGTCCAAGAATGCCCGCTTCTTTACCATGCTGGGCACCCTCATCCGCGGCCGCATCGGTGTCTCCGGTGCGGCGGGCGCGGCCACCGAGGCCTCCCTGGACATCGCCATTCGCTACGCCAACCGCCGCCGCCAGTTTGAGGGCGCGACCGGCGCTGAGAAGCGCCTCATCGAGCACCGCCAGCACCGCCGCCGTCTGCTCATTCCGTTGGCCCGCACCTATGCGCTGCACCTGCTCTACAACCAGATTCTGGAGCGCTACCAGGAGCAAAACGATCAGCACGAGGACGGCACGTGGTCAGTGACGGAGCCGACCGAGGAGCAGAAGTTCGCCTCCCGCGAGATGGAATCCCTGGCCGCGGCCATCAAAGCTGCGCAGACCCAGCACGCCACCCGCACCATCCAGGAATGCCGCGAGGCTTGCGGCGGCGCTGGCTACATGTCGGAGAACCGCCTGACTACCTACCGCGCTGACTCCGATGTCTTCGCCACCTTCGAGGGCGATAACACCGTGCTCATCCAGATGGTGGGCAAGAACCTGCTCACCGCCTATGGCCGCGCGATGAATGACATGAGCCCGTGGGACACCGTGAAATACGCAGCCTCCACCGCCACCGATGTGGTTCGTCGCCGCTATGGATTCACCACCCGCCTGCAAAGCCTCGTGGACCGCGTGAACCCCTCCGAGGCTTCGCTTTTCGACGCCACCTACCAGGCCAAGCTGATCGACGACCGTGCCCAGTCCATCCTCTTCTCCCTCGTGCGCCGCATCCAGCCGGCCCGCAAGGCCGATAAGGTGCAGGCTGCCGCCATCGTGGATCAGTGCCAGGATCACCTCATCGCCGCCGGCTGGGCCCGCGTGGATACCTTGTTGGTCCAGGCCATGATTGAGGCAGAGGAGCGTCTTGAGGAAGGTTCGCTGGCACGCCAGGTCTTTGAGCAGCTGCGCCACCTCTTCGTCTTCGACACCTTGGTCCAGCACGCGGGCTGGTACCAGGAACACAACCTGATCCCGGCAGGCCGCATCAAGGCCGCCCGCGCCGCCATCAACGACCTCGTGGATTCGCTGGCACCGTGGTCCGTCGTGCTCGTCGATGCCTTCGGCGTTCCGCCTGAGGTACACAACATCCCGATGCTGACCGAGGCCGGAGTGGATCCGCTCCACGTCTAGTCACTCCACGCATAGTGAGGGCACTTTCGCCATCTGGCGGGGTGCCCTCCCTAGTTTTCTGAAAGTAGCGATAGGGGCTGGTTACTCTCTGAGCTATGACCACACAGCATCCGATGTTCTCCAGTTCCTTCCCACCCGCCGATGATCTCCTTGAGCCAAGTCCGCTTCGCAATGACATCGCATTGCGCCTCTGCCACGGCGAATCTCGCCAGGACATCCACAACGACTACATTGAAGTCCTCGATGACCCCTCCGAATGGGAGGCCAGCTACGAGGAACCTTATCCAGAGGATTTTGACACCATCATCGACGAAGTCGCCGCAGAATACGGCCGGCTGGTCACAGAAAAGTCGGAGGATGTTAAGCGCCTCGAAGCCCTGCGCGAGGAGCTTGCTCAGCGCGATATCTCCTTCACGTTCAACGAGGCCTGGGATCTCTCAGACGGCGTCTGGGTAGGCTCCAAGCTCGCTGAGAAGGAAGGCCGCAGCGGCTATGCCTACTGCCACCGACAGGACATCAGCCGAGTTATTTACGACGGCGAGCTGTACTTCGGTTTCTCCGCGATGGAGGAAAACGAAGAAGCAACCATCAAGGTCGGCGAGCAACTCGTCGAGGCCCTGCGCGCCGTGGGCTTTGATCCCGAGTGGAATGGCTCGACGACAGCGCGCGTTCTGTGCCAGGACGTCGCTCTCGAATTCCCCCTCGCCGAAGATCTCACCGATGCCGAGTAAATAGCCCCACAACGCTAGCCCTGTATAGGGCTAGCCCGCCACAACCATCCAGATGGCTACCATGTGCACCACCGCCGCGGCGATCGTCGCGGTGTGGAAGTGTTCGTGGTAGCCATACCAGCGCGCATTACGCCCCGGCCACTTGAAGCCGTACATCAACGCACCCAGCGAGTACACCACCCCACCTGCGAACAGCAGCCACACTACAGCCGGCCCCGCGGACTGCCACAGGTTTGGCAGCAGCGGCAGAATGAGCCAGCCCAGGACGAGGTAGACCACCACATCCAACCACCGCGGATGATTGATCCACACCAAATTCAAGACCACGCCCATGATGGCGCCCACCCACGCCGCAGTTAGCATCCATAGCGCCTGCGTCGGCTCCAGCACGATGGCGCACAGCGGCGTGTACGTCGCCGCGATAAACACAGAAATCGTCGCGTGGTCAGCACGCCGCCACCATTGCACCGCGCGCATCGATACCCACGGCCAGCGGTGGTACAGGGCTGAGACCGTAAAGAGCCCCACCACTCCCACGCCGTAGACCGTCACCGCGAGACCCTGCCACCACGGCAACGTCATCCACCCAAAGGTAATGAGGACGGTCGATGCGATGAGGGAAGCAATCGCGGCAAAGAAATGGCCCCAGCCGCGCGTCAGTGGACGCGGACCACGGTCCGCCATCCAATAGGTGCGCTGGATGAGCTGCTCCATCGTGCTGTGTTCGCGCATAGAGCTGTCTTCAACTGGAAACTCTTGCGGGGAGGATATGTGAGCACTGGGTGCGTTCATAGTGAGGGCCCTTGCCTTGTCTGAAATGAGGGTCATGCGAATAACGCATTCACCCTCAAAACTTACGTACCCGTAACTATACGGCGGGGCGCTGCAGCGGACAAGGGCTAAGCGAAAGTTACCGCCAGGTTTTCTGCCGCTATGTGCAGTTCGAAGGCGCCGACAAAGTAAACTTCACTATTTGTGTTTTCCTATGTCTCAGTTCCTCGCCGCACCGCGACGTTGCTCGCGGCCGTCATGGTGGCGCTGGGGGCGGCGTCGGCAGGCGTCGGCTCCGCTTCCGCTCAGTCCAGCACGATCGGCGAGGTTTCCTCGCGCGTGACCAACCCGCAGCCCTGGCTGGGCGACGAGCCTTTCATCACCTCACAGCGCCACATGGGCGGCAACCACTGGGTGGTGGACGTGTGGTCCCCGGCCAACCGTGCGGTGATTTCCAATAACGTCCTGCTCCCCGAGGGCGATAAGCCGCGCCCCTCCTTCTACCTGCTGCCCGGCGTGGAGGGCGGCCAGGCGGGCATGAACTGGATGACGCACACCGATATTCGCCAATGGGCCGTGGGCAAGAACGTCAACGTGGTGATGCCACTCGGCGGCGCCTATTCTCTCTACACCGATTGGGATAACGAGGATCCCATCTTGGGCGTCAACAAGTGGAACACCTACATGACCACTGAGTTGCCCCCGCTGATCGACGCCGAATTCCACGGCACCGGCCGCGATGCCATTGGTGGTGTTTCCTCCACCGGCGGTGCTGCACTCGACATCGCCGGCCACGCCCCACAGCGCTACAAGGCCGCGGCCTCCTACTCCGGCTGCCCGGTGCGCTCCGGCGCGATTGGCTTCCCCACTTCCACCGCGATGATGGCCTACGGCGGCGGCTCCTCCTTCAACGCGTGGGGCCTGCCGGGCTCCCCGCAGTGGTTCGACCACGACCCCAACGCTAATCCCGGCCGCCTTCGCGACGTCGAGGTCTTCGTGGGCTCGGCCTCCGGCACCCCGGGCCCCATCGATGGCACGAACAAGCCCAGCCAGTGGCTCGGGCCCCGCGCGATAGAGATGGTGGCCAACCACTGCTCGGAGGAATTCACCCGCAACGCCCGCAACGCCGGGGTGCGCGTGAACCGTTACTTCAGCCCCCAAGGCTCGCACACCTTCGGCCTCTTCTCTCACCAGATGAAGCTGAGCTGGGACCAGACCATCGCCCGCACCATCGGTGCTTAAGTAATAACAGGTTGCCGCCTCACTTCGGGCGATGTCCCCGATGCACCCTAATTTCACAGAGCCTCGGATGAACAACTAGACCTTCAACGTGCACGTCTACCTGAAAAGTGGGATTGACGCATTTCAAGGTCCTGCGGTAAAATGCTGGTTAATAGTTCAGCCCGCCCGGTTTCTCTTCGGAAACTCGGAGTGGGCTGGATCTCTATTTACGCCGTTCCGCCGAACCGATCCCCACAACAACTCGTCCCCTCTCTAGATTGGCTTCCCATGTCTTCATCGCTCAAGCCAGCAGCGACCATTGACGAGCATATTATTCGGTTGCAAAGCCGTGGCATGAAGATCGACAAAGCTTTAGCTGAACAATGGTTTTCACACGTTAGCTACTACCGACTTTCTGCCTATTGGTATCCAGCCAGACAATTCAATGAAGACGGAACTAGTCGTTCAAGTCACTTCGTCGATGGTACCGATTTTGTGCACGTCATCTCCTTATATGAAGCCGATAGGAAACTCCGCACCCTGATCCATGACGGAATGGAGCGAATCGAAGTAGCGATGCGAACCAAGCTCGTCGAGCTGCTATGTACTCGACACCCCAATGATCCTACTTTCTACCTCCGCTCAGACGACTTTCGGCCAAACTTCGACCACGTGTCGTGGCTGAGTACAGCGTATGGACGACTCGCGAGGGCAAAGAAGAACGACGCCGTGAAGCACTACATTGATGAATACGGTGGACAGTATCCCATGTGGGTTGTGGCTGAAGTGCTCGATTTTTCGGATATTTCAAAGCTCTATGCAGGCTTAGGATCCAACGATCAGCGATCGATTTCGGAAGCGCTGGATATAAAGATCGACTTCGCTAGTTTGAATAGGAATCAGAAGCAAAAACTTACGAAAAAACATCCGCTGGCAAGTTGGCTCGAGCAGCTAACTATCATTCGGAATACGTGTGCGCACCATGGAAGGCTATGGAATCGTTCTTTTGCTCCGGCTCCAACTGAAGTTATCCGTAGCAATGGGAGCCTTTACCTCCTGCCAGAGATTCAAAGTGAAAAGCTATTCGGCGCTTTAATTGTCATGGCGCATATGCTACGAACCGTGTCCCCTGGGACTACCTGGCCTGACAAAGTAGTGGCATCATTAAACCAGCACTTCCTCACGAATCCTCTTGTTGAAAAAGCCAGTATCGGAATTCAAAGCGACTGGGATGAAAAGACACTTTAAGTTCTTTTCATGCCTTTGAAGCAACAAACAGTTGCGAATTTCGTGGGTCTTACGAAGCGGCTCTTCGGGGAAAGAAAAGCCCAGCCGAAGCTGGGCTTTTCTTCTAGAAACTGCGGGACAAGCAGCGTGAGTGGGGCCTACTCCACCACGGAGTTTGCCCCGACCGCGTGGCCGAAGAGGTCCGGCAGGATTGCAGCCCAGGCCTCACGCAGCTCAGAAACGGCGATGGACTCGCCGCCGAGTTCCAGTTCACCGTTGTCGGTGGTCTGGCCGACGACGACGGCCGGTACACCGCACTCCTCAGCGCGCTGCAGCAGCATGTCGACGCGGTCCGCGGTCGTCGCCACGAGCACGCGGGAGGCGGACTCGGAGAAGGCAGCCACGAAGGCATCCTCATGGACCTTGGACAGGTCCAGACTCAAGCCCACGCCGCTGCGCTTGGCCATCTCGAATGCGGTGACGGCAAGGCCACCCTCGGAGATGTCGTGTGCAGCGGTCAAGCCTTCGTTGCCCACGAAGAAGTCCGCGAGGCGCTGCTCGTTGGCCAGGTCCACCTGCGGCGGCAGACCATTCAAACCATTCTCCGACTCATTTCCTTGCTCACGAGCGCTGACCTGCTGCCAGATGGAGCCGCCAAATTCATCCTTGGTCTCACCCAGCAGCACGAGTACCTCCGGCTCCTCCACGAGGCCGAGCTCGTTGCCGATGGACTTGTGGACGTCATCGATAACGCCGAGGACACCCACGACGGGCGTCGGCAAGATCGGCTCCTCGCCGGTCTGGTTGTAGAAGGAGACGTTGCCACCGGAGACGGGGATGCCGAGTTCCACGGCGCCGTCGGCAAGCCCATGCACGGACTCGCGGAACTGCCACATCACGTCCGGGTTTTCCGGGGAGCCGTAGTTGAGGCAGTTGGTAATGGCCACCGGGCGGGCACCGGTGACGGCGACGTTGCGGTAGGCCTCCGCCAGCGCCAGGCGGGTGCCCATGTTCGGGTCCAGCTTGGTGTAGCGACCAGAGGCATCGGCCGATACCGCGATACCGCGGCCGGTCTCCTCGTCGATGCGCAGCACACCAGCGTTCGCGTGGTGGGACTGCACGGTGTTGCCGCGCACGTAGCGGTCGTACTGGTTGGTGATGAAATCACGCGAGCACAGCGCCGGGGAGGCCACGAGCTTCTTCAGCGCCACGGTGAGGTCCTGCTTCTCGACGCCCTGGAACTCCTGCAGCGCATCCTGCCACTCCGGGCGGGCATAGGGGCGGTCGTAGACCGGGGCCTCGTCCGCGATGGTGCCGGCCGGGGCGTCCACGACGACCTCGCCCTGGTGGCGGATAATGAGGTGCTTGCCGGTGGTAACCTCACCGATCTCAGCGCAGGTGACATCCCAATGCGCGCAGATCTCCTTGAACTTCTCCACGTTCTCCGGGGTCACCACGGCACACATGCGCTCCTGGGACTCGGAGGCGAGGATCTCTGCAGCGGTCATATCCATTGCGCGCAGCGGGACGTTGTCCAGGTTGATCTCCATGCCACCATCGCCGGCGGCGGCCAGCTCGGAGGTGGCGCAGGCCAGGCCCGCACCGCCCAAGTCCTGGATGCCCACGACGATGCCGGACTTGTACAACTCCAGGCAGCACTCGATGAGAACCTTCTCCGCGAACGGGTCACCCACCTGCACGGCCGGCAGCTTGCGCTCGGCGCCGTCCTCGAAGGTGTCAGAAGCCAGCACGGACACGCCACCGATGCCATCGAGGCCGGTGCGCGAACCGAAGAGCATGACCTTGTTGCCAGTACCGGAGGCAAAAGCGAGCTTGAGGTCCTCCACCTTCAGCGTGCCCACGCACAGCGCGTTGACCAGCGGGTTACCGGCATAGGACTCATCAAAAACAGTTTCGCCGCCAATGTTGGGCAGGCCCAAGCAGTTGCCGTAGTGCGAAATACCGCCGACAACACCGGGCAAAACGCGCTTGGTGTCGGGAGCATCAGCCGGGCCGAAGCGCAGCTGGTCCATCACGGCAATCGGGCGAGCCCCCATGGCCATGATGTCGCGGACGATGCCGCCCACGCCGGTGGCCGCACCCTGGTGCGGCTCCACGTAGGACGGGTGGTTGTGGGACTCCACGCGGAAGGTCACCGCGTTGCCGTCTCCGATGTCCACCACGCCGGCGTTCTCACCGATGCCGGCGAGGATCTTGGAGCCCATCTCCTCGGTCATGGTCTCGCCGAAGTAGCGCAGGTGCGTCTTGGAGGACTTATAAGAACAGTGCTCCGACCACATCACCGAGTACATGGTCAGCTCGGCGTCGGTGGGGCGGCGGCCCAGGATCTCGCGGATGTGCGCGTACTCGTCATCCTTCAGGCCCAACTCGCGGTAGGGCTGCTCCAGCTCGGGCTGCGCGGCCGCCTGCTCGACGGTGTCGTTGTGTACGGTCATTGTTTCTCCTTATAACCGTCGGCGCGGGTTAAGCGACGACCTTGAGGGCGGACACAAACAAACCCAGACCGTCGGTGGACGGGCCGGTGAGAAGATCGATGGCGTGCTCCGGGTGCGGCATGAGCCCCACCACGTTGCCGGCCTCGTTGGTGATACCGGCGATGTCGTTGATGGAGCCATTGAAGTTATCCGTGTAGCGGAAGACCACGCGGCCTTCGCCTTCGAGGCGCTCCACGGTCTCCGCATCCGCCTGGAAGCGGCCCTCGCCGTGCTTAGCCGGAATCAGGATTCGCTGGCCCTGCTCAAACTCGCTGGTCCAGGAGGTCTGCGCGTTCGCCACCTCGAGGTAGGTATCCACGCAGTGGAAGTGCAGCCCCTGGTTGCGGGTCAAGGCGCCGGGCAGCAGGCCGGCCTCCGTCAAAATCTGGAAGCCGTTGCAGATGCCGAGCACCGGCATGCCCTTATTCGCTGCTTCCACCACCGCGCGCATGACTGGGGCCAGCGCAGAGATGGCGCCGGAGCGCAGGTAGTCACCGTAGGAAAAGCCGCCGGGAACAACGACGGCGTCCACTCCTCGCAGGTCCTCATCCGCATGCCACAGGGACACGACGTCGGCGCCGGCGGTGCGGGCGGCGCGGGCCGCGTCGACGTCGTCAAGCGTGCCGGGGAAGGTAATAACGCCGATCTTCATTACTGGATAACCTCGTAGTCCTCGATCACGGTGTTCGCCAGAAGGGTGGACGCAACCTTCTCGAGTTCCTCGGCGCTGACCGAATCATCGACTTCAATTTCAAAGCGCTTGCCCTGGCGCACGTCGCTGACACCAGCAACCCCCAGGCGGCCCAGCGCGCGGACGACGGCCTGACCTTGCGGGTCCAAAATCTCGGCCTTGGGCATGACATTGACAACTACACGAGCCATGAAAATTCTGCCTTACTGTGCGTGAGTATAGGTGCCCCGCCAGTCTATCCCGCCAGCGGGAAAGATTCGGAATCTTTGGGGGTGGTGAATTCAAACCAAACGGCTGAAGAATTCTTGGGGAATCCCGGCTTAACCCCCAGCTCGCGCGTTGTCCTCCGGTATCCCGTGGCGGCGAAGGCAGGTAGAACCAGATGCGTTGTCATTTTCTCGCTGATTAAAGGAACCTCTCATGCGCCTCACACGCATCGGCTCTCTCGCCATCGCTGCATTAGTGTCTACCTGCGTCGTTGTCCCCCAGGCCGGCGCCGCGGTGGATGGCTCCACTGCCGTCATCTCGGAGGTCTATGGTGGCGGCGGCAACAAGGGTGCCGCTTTTACCCATGACTTCATCGAGCTCTACAACCCGACGGATAGCGCCATTGACCTCTCCGGCTGGTCCGTCGAATATTTTTCCTCCTCCGGCAACTCGGGCGGCAAGCACGACCTGTCCGGTTCCATCCCGGCCGGGGGTTACTTCCTCATCCAGGAAGGTGGCGGCGGCGCAGGCGATCCGCTGCCCACCCCGGATCACGAGGGCAAGCTGTCCATGTCCGGCTCCAAGGGCTCGGTGAAGCTTTACGACGCCTCCGGGGCCGAGGTGGACCTCGTGGGGTACGGGGCGGCGTCGCTCAGCGAGGGCTCCCCCACCAAAGCCTTGAACAACTCCACCTCCGCCCAGCGCGACACCGAGGGGACCGATACCGACGACAACTCCGCGGACTTCTCTGCGGCTGCGCCAACGCCGAAGTCGGCCGGCGGTGCAGCCCCGCAACCGGACCCCACCCCGACCGAGCCAGGCGCGACCGTCACCATCCCGGGGATTCAAGGCACCGGCGCGGAGTCCCCACTCAAGGGCCAGAACGTCACCACGCAGGGCGTCGTCACCGCGGTGTGGAAGGGTGAGAAGTCCCTCAACGGCTTCACCATCCAGACCCCGGGCACGGGAAAGACCGCGCCGACCGAGGCCTCCGAGGCGGTCTTCGTCTACTCCGGCGGCACCGGCTTCTACCCGGCCATCGGGGATTCTGTGGAGGTCACCGGCACCGTTGATGAGTACTTTGGGCAGACCCAAATCGCCCTGGCTCAGGGCTCCGTCCTCAACACCGCACTCGATCCCGTCACCCCGCTGTCCCTCGACGCCCTGCCGGAAGGCGACGAGGCCCGAGAGAAGCTCGAATCCATGCTGCTCAAGCCCGGCGTGCACACAGTGACTGATAACTACGGCCTCAACCGCTACGGCGAGTTGGGCCTGGCCCCGGGTACGGAGGCGCTGCGCCAACCTACCGATATCGTCTCCCCGGGTACTCAGGAACAAAAGGACATGGAAGCGTCTAACGCGGCGAAGTACGTCATCTTGGATGACGGCTCCACCCGTGACTTCACCCGCGATGGCGCGTCGACGAAGCTGCCGTACATCATGCAGAACGGCTCGGATGTGAAGACCATCCGCACCACCAACCAGGTGGAGTTTGCCGACTCTGGCGTCATCCTGGGCTACGGCCACGAGCAGTGGCGCTTCCAGCCCACCACGATGATTACGGGTGACTCCGTAACCGCAGACCTACCGATTACGTGGGACCCGGCCCGCCCGGAGGCCCCGCAGGTGGCTGGCGATTACACCGTGGCGGCGTTTAACGTGCTGAACTTCTTCATCAACTTGGGTGAGGACAACGGCGCGAAGGCGTACAAGAACCGCTTTGGCAACGGCGTCGGCTCCGACAGCCCCACCTTCCGCGGGGCGTGGTCCGAGTCCGCGTTCAATGACCAGAAGGGCAAGATCCTCACCGCGCTGGAGGGCCTCGATGCCGATGTCATTGGCTTGTCGGAGATCGAAAACGCCGCGAACACCGTGGGGGGCACCTATGACGATGCCGTGAAGTACCTCGTAGATGAACTCAACTCCCGCGCGGGTTCTGAGAAGTGGGATTACGTCAAGGCCCCAGCGAACTCCGCGGCGGACACGGATGTCATCCGCACCGCGATTATCTACAAGAAGGACCGCGTCCAGCCAGTAGGTGAGGCCACCTTGCTAGAGGACGAGCGTTTCAAGGGCACCGCCCGCACCCCGCTCGCCGCCGAGTTCCAGCCCGTCTCCGACAAATGCACTGCTGAGGGCCCGGATTCCTTCGTGGTGGTCACCAACCATTTCAAGTCCAAGGGTTCGGTGGCTAAGGGCGACGAGGACACCGGCGACGGCCAGGGCAACAACCCCAACGTGCGCAATGCCCACGCCCAGGCAGTCCTGGATGGTTTGTCCAAGCAGCCACAGTGGCAGGAGAAGGCCACTTTCGTCATGGGTGACTTGAACGCTTACTCCAAGGAAGATGCCATCTCCGTCTTCCGCAACGCCGGCTACACCATCCCGGTTGAGGAGCTCAACGCACAAGAGGACTGGCAGGACGTGGCCTCCTACCAGTTCTCCGGCCGCCTCGGCTCCCTCGACCACATCCTGGCCAACGAGCACGTCGGCGCCAAGGCGGCACAGACCTGGAACATCAACTCCGATGAGCCGATTGCCATGGAGTACTCTCGCCGCAACTACACCGGCGGGGACGTCTTTGAGTCCGATAACCCGTACCGCTCCTCCGACCACGATCCGGTCAAGGTGGGCTTCAACCTTGCCCAGGTTTCCCGCTCTGCTGACGATCTTAAGGACTGTGACAAGACCGAGGACCCAGCGCCGACTGACGACGCCCGCGGCATCAAGTCCGTCACCATTGACGACGAGGGCCACCTCATCATCACCTACACCGACGGCACCACCGAGGATGCTGGCAAGGTCGTCGGCGCCGATGGCAAGGACGGTAAGGACGGCGACAAGGGCCCTAAGGGCGACAAGGGCGACGCCGGCCAGGACGGTAAGGACGGCGCCGACGGTAAAGATGGCCGCGGCATCAAGTCCGTGACGACCAACGACAAGGGCGAGGTGGTCGTCACCTACACCGACGGCACCTCTGAGATTCTCGGTACCCTCGCCGACGCGAAGGGCGACCAGGGCACGCCGGGCCGCGATGGCTTCGATGGCGCACCCGGCCGCGATGGCGCAAACGGTAAAGATGGCAAGGACGGCCGCGGCATTAAGTCCGTGACCACGGATGCCGACGGTAACCTCGTCATCACCTACACCGACGGCACCTCAGAAACCGTCAAGTCCGGCGACAAGCCAGCCGCCCCGGCAGGTGGTTCCTCTGTGAGTGAGCGCTGCTTGCCGACGGTCCTCGGCCTCACCATCCCAGCAGCACTCGCCATTCCGTTGGCTTTCCTCGGAAGCTTCGGCGCAAAGCTCAACATCCCAGGCCTTGAGCCAGTGAAGAAGCAGATTGAGTCGCTCACTCGCGATTTCCCGCGTGAGGCTCAGTACGCTGCCGGTGGCATTGGTCTACTGGCTGCGCTTGGCATCATCGCCGCAGCCTGCGCGCCAACCGAGTCTGAATAGAGCGCTCTCCTGAGTTTAATGGCTCTTCCGGTTTCAGAGTGCGTAGCGAGGTGAAGTTGGCCACGACGGGTTCAGCGGGTCACCACAGCATATAGGGCCCCTGGTGTGAAAATGAAAGTTCCTAATCAACCATCTGAACACACCAGGGACCCGCACTGTGAAGTGCCTACTGGAAACCTCGTTGCCGACACCATCTGC
>NZ_KV794762.1:0-1410 GCF_001808895.1 Corynebacterium sp. HMSC070E08 | reverse complement strand
CCACACCAGTAGCCGTTATCGGCGTGTGCCCGGATTGCGGGCAGTCAGGTAAGTTACGTGACCACACCACTCGTCGACTCGTTGATCTTCCTGTCGTCGGATTCCCCACTAGGCTGCACGTAACAGTCCCTAGATTCCTGTGCACAGCCGCCTCATGTAAGACAAAGATCTTCCAGGCCTCCTTGGCTTGCACGGATGACGGCTCCAAGCTCACTCACCGGGTCACTCGCTGGATCTTGCAGCGCCTTGCTATTGATCGGATGAGTGTGTCGACTACCGCCAAAGCGCTCGGTGTGGGATGGGATCTGGTCAACCAAGTCTTCCAGCTGGTTTGGAATTAAACCGAGCGATACTTCTTCCGCTTTCTCCGGGCAAGAAGCAACTGTCACCGGATTTCCAGGAGAGAAGGGTAGTGGCCTGATTCGCGACTACGGACAACTGTGGACAATGAGAGCGGAATCCTTCAGCCAGGAACCCAAACTCGACTCTGCTATAACTTAGACACCACGGGCGGACAAAGCGGTTCGCCGGTTTATACCACAGACAACGCTGCCATCGGCATTCACACGCATGGCATCAGTCAGCTCGGCTACCCTGAAAACAGTGCCCTACGTATCAGCCCAAGCATGCTGAATACCTTCAATGACATTAAGGAGATCCAAAACAATGCAGCCACCGATCCCGGTTCCAGCTCAGGTTCAAGCTCTCATTAATAACCCCAGTAATCTTCTCGGACTCATTGGTACCGTTCTGGGCATTATTTCCCTCGTTGTTGGAATCAGTGTAGGCCAAGGTCTCCCCGACGATGAGCAGCAGAAGCCCAATGCAGAAGACTCAACGATTCAGGTTGTAACCTCCAGTGGTAACCCGGCAGGCGAATGTAGGCTTATTGGTCTTTCGCAGGAAAAGGTACACACGACTAATGCCAATGGCGTGTACTTCTACGCGTTGGAACCTGGTTCACATACCATCAATGCATCTTGTTCGGGGCTTTCCAGCCTTTCCTCCGCGCGAGCGCTCGAGGGTAGTCAGGAAGTAACTGTCAATGACGAGCCGGTAATGGTAAAGATTGTTGTTAAGTAGATTGGCCCTAACTTCCTTGGTTCTCAAGAGCTAAGAGAAACACGCGTGTGCCCCCGGGAAAACTCCTCGGGGTACACGCTTTTCAATGAACCACGCCTAATTAGAGAGGGAACCGTACCTTCGTACGCGCCCGTATGAGAAGCTGGCGCATGTAATGACCTCAGCAAAACAGCATTTTCAAGCGAATGAACGCTTTTAAACCTCTGCCCCAAGAGCACCAAACGCTTATCTGCATGTGTTTGCGCGGGCAGTTGGCTGTAAACGCGTAAAGACCCCATCATCTTCAATGCACATTGAGGTTACCCTCGTTTAGTGGACACCCTATTT
>NZ_KV794761.1:0-447 GCF_001808895.1 Corynebacterium sp. HMSC070E08 | reverse complement strand
AAATAGGGTGTCCACTAAACGAGGGTAACCTCACAGGTAGCAGTGCCAAGAGTGGCGTTGCTCACCCGCTCATGACCAAAATCGGGTCACAATGACCGTTTCCGTAGAGCACTGCACGTATCTTCGCGAAACGGATTACCTTCTTCGATCCCCTCGCAACGCGCAACATCTGCGTGCCTCCATCGACATGCTGGAGGCATCCGACAAATGGCGTCTGATAAAAGGCATCCGTCAAAAGGCGTTTTCACGGCTGAAAACGCCTTTTACGCCTTGCAGATGGCGTTTTTAGACCCAAAGATGCCTTTTGTCAGATGCCTTTTCCAGGGATGCCCTGACTTGGGTCAATTTAGTGCGGAAAAATCCCGCCCTGCCGCCGAAAACCACCACCTGACTTAGGTCATGGGTGGGTGAGCAACGTCACTCTTGACACTGTTACCTGTTGGTTTT
>NZ_KV794760.1:0-92007 GCF_001808895.1 Corynebacterium sp. HMSC070E08 | reverse complement strand
CCCCCGACGTGTCTACTTTCCGGGGGTCAGGCCCGTTACAGATATCTCCCAGTACATGTGGTGGTCTTTTGCTGGTGCGATTGTGACCTCGGCGGTGGTCTTCGCCATTGGCAACAGTGGTCCATTGCGTGGCAGTCCGGTGCGCATGACCTTGTCCGGTGTGGCATTGGGGGCGGTGCTGGGCGGTTTTGCATCCGCGGTGTTGCTGACCAATTCAGAAGTTTTGGAACGCATGCGTGGCTGGTCAGCGGGCACCACAGCATCGCAGCCTCTCGATGCTACCTTGTCCATCACCCCATTTATCTTGGTAGGCTTGCTTATTGCGCTGGCCAGCACTCGCGCATTGGATGTGCTTTCACTGGGTGAAGCGGCATCGGTTGCTATGGGCGCGCACCCGCAAAGAACCAGGCTGGTGGTATTGGTAGCAATTGCACTGCTAGCCGGTGGCGCTACTGCGGCGGCGGGGCCCATCGGATTTATTGGGCTGTTGGCACCACATCTATCCCGCATGATCGTGGGCCCACATCAAGGGTGGATTATGGCCTATTCAATCGTCTTGGCCCCAGCGGTTTTGGGCGTGAGTGATGTTATAGGTCGCGTGATTACTGCTGGGGAAGTGCCCGTGGGAGTAGTAACTGCATTCGTTGGCGCACCGCTGTTGATTTACATGGTGCGTAAGTACCGCATTCCGGAGGTTTAAGCGCGATGGTTCACACAACGAATCCGGATACGAAGCAAGAGCTTGAATTCGGGCGAAAGATTTTCCGCATCGGTCCCAAGGAACGCCCGGTGATGCTTATCGGGGTGCGCACAGCTGTCGTCACAGGTGGACTCTTATTGGCGACTGCGCTGATTGCGGTGTACTCCTTGGTTGATGGTTCTGCATCCATCACCGTTGGTGAAGCGTTCCAGGCGTTGACCGGCAACGGTGATTCCTACACCAACATGATTGTGGTGGAATGGCGCGCACCGCGCACGCTTCTGGCAATCCTGCTGGGCGCAACACTGGCCATGAGTGGAGCTATCTTTCAAAACCTCACCGCGAATCCATTGGGCTCACCGGATGTGATTGGTTTTCAGACCGGTTCCTACACTGGCGCGCTCATCGTCATGTTGATTCTCGGCGGTGGCACCACCGCTACGTTGTTGGGGGCTCTCACTGGAGGTATCGCTACCGCGATGGTGGTGTTCTTCCTTGCCTCCAAGCGCGGATTCGCTGGTGGCGTGCGTCTTATCATCGTTGGCATTGCTGTCAGCGCCATGCTGGCCTCGGTCAACGTGTGGATTTTGCTCACTGCCACGGTGGAAGATGCCATCATGGCGAGTTTGTGGGGCGCGGGAAATCTCTCCGGCACCTCCTGGAATTCGCTGCTGCTGGCATTTTGTGGTTCTGCCGTGTTCATCCTGATGGCAGCACTGCTGGCGCGCCCGATGCGTTTGATGCAGATTGGTATTCCTTTCGCGGTTGCGCTGGGGCAAAACGTCCGCAGGGTGCAACTATTGGCAGTTGTTGCCGGCATCGGATTAACGGCGCTGGCAACTGCCACCGCCGGGCCGATTTCCTTCATCGCGCTGGCCTCGCCCCAGATTGCCCGTCGCCTGGTACACGTTGATGGCCTGGCGCTGGCCCCCACCGCAGCCGTGGGGTCTTTCCTGTTAATACTCGCCGATACGGTTGCCCAAAGAATTGACCCTGAATCCCCGCTCCCAGTAGGTATTGTCACCGTATCCATCGGTGGCGTGTACTTCCTGTGGTTGCTCATGAGAGAAGGCCGACGCAAATGACACGACTTCTAGTAGAAAACGCCCAGCTTGGATACGGCGACAAAGTTATCTGCCCAGGCGTGGATCTTCAGATTCCAGATGGCCAGTTCACGGTCATCGTTGGCCCCAATGCCTGCGGCAAGTCCACTTTGCTCAAGAGCTTGACCCGTTTGATTGCGCCGCAAGAGGGGAAGATTCTTTTAGACGGGCAGTCTTTGCACAAAAAGCCCACCAAAGAAGTAGCGCGTGAAGTGGGTCTTCTGCCGCAAGGCCCGGTTGCCCCGGACGGCATTCGCGTCATCGATCTGGTCTCACGAGGACGCTACCCGCACCAGAGTTTGTTCAAGCCTTGGTCGCCCGAGGATGAGCAGGCGGTGAAAGAGGCCATGGAGGCAACCGGAATTAGGGAGCTTTCAGGCAGGCTTGTCGATGAACTCTCGGGCGGTCAACGCCAACGCGTCTGGATGGCGGTGGCGTTGGCGCAGCAGACGCCAATCTTGCTTCTCGATGAACCTACCACATTCTTAGACGTCAGCTACCAGATTGAGCTGCTGGAACTTTGCCGCATGCTCAACCGGAAACGGGACTACACACTGGTCGCCGTATTGCATGACTTGAACCAGGCAGCGCGCTACGCCGATCACATCATCGCCATGAAAGACGGCGAAGTTGTAGCCACCGGCGATCCTGCAACCGTTATTACTGAAGAGCTCGTGCGCACCGTATTTGGTGTGGATTCTAAGATCATCGCTGACCCAGAGTCTGGAGCACCGTTGATGATCCCAACGTGGAGCCACCAAGTATCAAGTTCAAACAGATAATTCTGACGTTAATTTTACCTGTTCCATGTGCACCTCAGTTTTCGCGTTGTGGACGCAATCGATGCGGGTGAGATGGTCGATCTGAAATTGACGATAAGCGGTGAGATCGGCCGCCACTATTCACAGCATGACATCGCATTCACCAGCCATGAGGTGGCATTCCACGGCTTCTGGAAGTGGCTGACTCTCTTGAATGAATCGCTCAACAGTCTCAAGGTCCTGGCTGGTGAGCCAAACTCTGGCATAGGCGGTAAATCCTTTGCCGACCTTTGTGGGAACAAACAGGGCAACGTAACCCCGAATAATTCCAGCGTCCTCCAGTGCATGGACTCGTCGGATACAAGTGGAAGGGGAAAGGTGCACGGCATCCGCGAGTTCATTGACGATTCAATCCAAGCGGAAGTCCACGCTTGAAGACCTGGTGAAACGCCTATTTGATCAAGGGCAGCTTAATCGAGTGTGTGAAGCGTCCTGGGTTTAGTTCCTCAGCCAAGGAAGGATTGAACTATGCCTAGAAGGTATTCCGTTGAGTTCAAGGAGAAGGCTGTCATCCGGCGGCGATGGAATTGCCTAGTGCTCTCTTTTGTAATGCTGTCGCTCTCGTTTAGCCAAAGGTCTATTAGCTGTTCCACGGTTGTGCTGTTTGTCAGCTCTAGCTTCTCTTTTTCAGCGGGGGAGATCCATTTAATCCCCGATGCCTCTGCCTTATCGATGTCTGCCTTATTGCGGTTCAACCAACTTTCGGCGTCCTTCTTTTCTTTAAAGGTGATCGGTGCTCTGTGCAAAATGCCTTGGTGTTTGAAACTGGCACGCCACCTATTTTTTCCGCGTTGCTCAATTCGCCCCCACGAACGATGGGGCTTATACTTCGGGCCTTTTTCTTTTCGTTTTCGTTCTGCATATTGGGGAACCTTCGGGGAACTCTAGCGCCGTTTTGTGTCATATAATGATGTTAGAAATTACCTATAATAAATGCAGGTTAAATAGGCATAATGCCAGCTAGGCAAGGGGTAATATTTAGAAACCGATGGAATCCCGTTAGCTCCACCAGTGGCCGTCTCTGTTATGGAGCCGGCCTTTTCCTATGCTGGGAACATGGATGTTTTCACCAAGACCGTGTCCCGTCCTGATCAAGCTGGTGCCGAGGCTGCTGGGTTGAGATGGCTGGCGCAGGCGCATGGCGACGTCGTCGTGGACGTCGCCGAAGTCACTCCCACATCTATTAGCACTCGGCGGGTTGAGCAGTCGCGACCGAGTGCCCTCGCTGCCCGCGCTTTTGGTGCTGCGCTCCGTACGGTCCATGAAGCAGGAGCGCCCGCTTTCGGCGCGCCGCCGGCGGGCTGGGAGGGCGCGAATTTCATTGGACGCGTGGAACAACGCTGCGAACCATGCGAATCCTGGGGCGAGTTCTACGCCGAGCAGCGGGTGTCGCCTTTTATAGGAGGACTGCCTCAAGAGCTACAGGGGATAGTTCGACAAGCATGCGAGGCTATAAAAGCCGTTGAGTGGGACGTGAAACCGGCGCGAATTCATGGCGACCTGTGGGCAGGAAACGTATTGTTTACTGCCTCGTCGGCCGTGATGATCGACCCAGCCGCACACGGCGGACACCCGTGGACGGATTTGGCCATACTGGAGCTATTTGGCACGCCGTACTATGGCGAGATACTGCGTGGTTATGGGGTGGGGGAGGAGTATCACCAGTGGGTGCCGGTGCATCAACTACACCCGCTGGCGGTTCATTCGATGACGCATGGTCCCGCGTATTATGTACCGCTCGAGCGGGCCGCACGTGCCACGCTCGAAGCGTTGGGCGGATAGTCTTCCTTGTGAGGCGTTAGGCACTAGTGGGTCCTGGCGGCATGGCGCGCTTATGGGCGCCGCGGCGCCAGAGGGTTTCGATGCGCTCGCGGGCGTCGTCAGGCACGTTCTTGCCCTCGAGGTAGTCATCGATGTGGGTGTAGGTGACGCCGAGCGCTTCTTCATCAGAGAGCAATGGGCGGTCATCCTCCAAGTCAGCGGTTGGTACCTTCTTCCACGTGGAATCCGGTGCGCCGAGATGTTTCAGGAGTTGAGCGCCCTGGCGCTTGTTGAGCCCGGCGAGAGGCAGGATGTCGGCAGCGCCATCGCCCCACTTGGTAAAGAAAGCCGTGACGTTTTCGGCGGCATGGTCGCTTCCGATAACGAGTGCGCCGACCTCACCAGCCACCGCATATTGGGCGGACATGCGCAGGCGTGCCTTGAGATTCCCACGGTTGAAATCGTTCAAGTGCTCCGTGTCGAGTGCGGAAGCCACGGCGCCGGCGAGAGCCGCTGTGGCGTCGGCGATGTTGATGGTGAGCCGGTAATCGGGCTGGATGAAATCGAGCGCTACTTGCGCATCGTCCTCGTCCGCTTGCGTGCCGTGGGGAAGACGTACGGCCCAAAAGTGTGCGCCATCGACACGCTCGACGGCCAGCTGGGCCAAGCGGCCGGCAAGGGTAGAATCCTGGCCACCGGAAATACCGAGAACAAAGCCCTGAGCGCCGGTGTTGCGCAGATACGTGGCGAGGAAGTCGACACGGCGTTCAATCTCCTCTGCCGGATCAATGAAAGGTTTCGTCCCTAGCGCAGCGATGATCTCTTGTTGAAGCTCCCTGGATGCTTGTGTCATAGCGACCATGGTAGCCATCACGCGCGGCGGTGATCCGAGGGTCTGCGAGGTTAGTTCGAGGAAAAGTTGGCGTGGCTAGTTCTCGATGACGTGAGTGTTTTGGTAATGAGGCGCTCGTGGGGTAATATTTTTCCTCGTGTCATTGCTGGGTGTTTGCCCAGCTGTGCTTTGAACTAATCAATCGCATCAAGATTGCGCATAACGAAAGGAGCGCCCGATGAAGGTTCGCAAGTCGCTTCGGTCGCTGAAGAAGAAGCCGGGCGCCCAGGTTATTCGCCGCCACGGTAAGGTCTTCGTGATCAACAAGAAGGATCCGCGCTTCAAGGCTCGCCAGGGCTAAGAAACAAGTGTCCTTGGTCCGCCGTCCCCGCGTTGTGGGGGCGGCGGATTTTTTTTATGCCTCCCTTCGTCGGCTGGGGTCGGGGGAGGCGTCGCAGAGTGGCCTGCTCCCTTTTGTGGACTTTGTCACAAACTGAGTGAACGTTTGGTAAACGTGCAGGGAATATCACCCGTGTAGTTACCGCCGTGGCGGTGGGGGTTGTGGCGGGGTGTCAACATGTGGGGTCGGGCCGAGTTACATCCTGGGAATACCAGCCATGTAACTACTACATATTGTGTTAGTTGCGGGGTGCGGGCACAAAGTATAGTGTCGTTGATGTTGCTCGGGCGGCGGCCCTACATCACCGCTCAGAGCTCGCATGCAGAGCCGCTGAACGCTCTGCTCGTATCGAATTCAACAGTCACTCCGCGTGTAGTGCCGAAGGAAGCTAAAGGAACGTCACATGAGCATCACCCTCTACACCAAGCCAGCTTGTGTCCAGTGCAACGCCACCAAGAAGGCCCTCGACCGTGCTGGCCTCAAATATGAGACGGTGGATATCTCCCTGGATGATGATGCCCGCGACTACGTGATGGCTCTGGGTTACGTCCAAGCACCGGTCGTTGAGGCGCACGGTGAGCACTGGTCCGGCTTCCGTCCTGACCGCATCAAGGCACTCTCTGCGATGGCGGCGAGCGCCTAGGGCAAAACCATGTTGGTCGTGTATTTCTCTTCCGCTACGGAAAACACCCACCGCTTCGTCGAGAAGCTCGGCCTTCCCAGCGTCCGCATCCCGCTGCGCCTCAGTGATGAGCCCCTCACCGTGAATGAACCCTACGTCTTGATTTGTCCGACGTATGGGGGAGGGGCATCGATGAGCGGGCGGAACACGCGGCCTGTCCCCAAGCAAGTCATTCGTTTCCTGAATGACGAACACAACCGCAGTTTCATTCGTGCCGTCGTGGCCGGAGGTAACAGCAACTTCGGCAGTGACTTTGGCAAGGCCGGCGACGTCATCGCCGCCAAGTGTAAGGTTCCTTATGTGTACCGCTTCGAACTTCTCGGAACCGAGGAAGATGTCACAATTTGCCGTGAAGGCCTCTTGGCCAACGCGGCCGCTTTAGGTTTAGCCGCCTAAGGCCTTAATTCCTACCAACCCATCTCTCCATTTCGCCATAGCAAAGAAAGGCCCGTGAAAGTCGTGACCACGCAACTGGGTAAGACCGTCGCTGAACCTGTGAAGCCGGAAGAGCAGCTGGACTACCATGCGCTCAACGCCCTGCTGAACCTGTATGACGAAAACGGCAAGATTCAGTTCGACAAGGACCGCGAGGCCGCGAACCAGTTCTTCCTCCAGCACGTCAACCAGAACACCGTCTACTTCCATGACTTGGAAGAAAAGATGCGCTACCTGGTAGAAAACAAGTACTACGAGCCGGAACTGATCGAGCAGTATGACTTTGAGTTCATCAAGTCCCTGTTTAAGCGCGCCTACGCTTTTAAGTTCCGCTTTAAGACCTTCCTGGGTGCCTACAAGTACTACACCTCCTACACGCTGAAGACTTTCGACGGCCGCCGCTACCTCGAGCGCTTCGAGGACCGTGTATCCATGACTGCCTTGTTCCTGGCTGACGGCGACACGAAGCTGGCGGAGCGCCTCGTCGATGAGATCATGACCGGCCGCTTCCAGCCGGCCACCCCGACGTTCCTCAACGCCGGCAAGGCGCAGCGCGGCGAGCTGGTTTCCTGCTTCCTGCTGCGTATTGAGGACAACATGGAGTCGATTGGTCGCTCCATTAACTCTGCTCTGCAGCTGTCCAAGCGCGGCGGCGGCGTCGCTCTGTTGCTGTCTAATATCCGCGAGTCGGGCGCACCCATCAAGCACATCGAGAACCAGTCTTCCGGCGTCATCCCCGTAATGAAGCTGCTCGAGGACTCCTTCTCCTACGCCAACCAGCTGGGTGCTCGTCAGGGTGCTGGTGCGGTCTACCTCAACGCGCATCACCCGGACATCATGAACTTCCTCGACACCAAGCGCGAGAACGCGGATGAGAAGATCCGTATCAAGACTCTCTCGCTCGGCATCGTGATCCCGGATATTACGTTCGAGCTGGCCAAGAACAACGACGACATGTATCTGTTCAGCCCGTACGATGTTGAGCGGGTCTACGGTAAGGCCTTCGGCGATATTTCCGTCACCGAGCACTACGAAGAGATGGTCGAGGATCCGCGTATTCGCAAGAAGAAGATCAACGCTCGCCACTTCTTCCAGACCGTCGCGGAGCTGCAGTTCGAGTCCGGATACCCGTATATCATGTTCGAGGACACCGTGAACCGTGCCAACCCGGTCAAGACCGGGCGCATCAACATGTCGAACCTCTGCTCGGAGATTCTGCAGGTGAACTCTCCGTCGGAGCTCAATGAGGACCTCACCTACAAGACCTTGGGCAGTGACATTTCCTGCAACCTTGGCTCCCTCAACATTGCCGCGACCATGGATTCTCCGGATTTCGCCCTCACGGTGGAAACGGCCATCCGCGGTTTGACCGCCGTGGCCGACAAGACCTCCATCAACTCCGTGCCTTCCGTGCGCAAGGGCAACGATGATTCCCACGCCATTGGCCTGGGGCAGATGAACCTGCACGGCTATCTCGGTCGCGAGCACATCGAGTACGGCTCGGAGGAAGGCCTCGATTTCACCAACGCCTACTTTGCGGCCATCATGTATGCCGCGCTGCGCGCATCTAACAAGCTGGCGCGTGAACGCGGCGAGTACTTCACGGAGTTCCCGGAATCTGAATACGCGAGCGGCGAATTCTTCGACCGCTACGATCCGGCCGACTTTGCTCCCCGCACGGAGAAGGTCAAGGAACTCTTCGCTAAGTCGTCCATCCACACCCCGTCGGTAGAGGAGTGGGCGGAGCTGAAGGCGGACGTCGCCAAGCATGGCATTTACAACCGCAACCTGCAGGCGGTGCCGCCGACCGGCTCGATCTCCTACATCAATAACTCGACCTCCTCGATTCACCCGATTGCGTCGAAGATTGAGATCCGTAAGGAAGGCAAGATCGGCCGCGTCTACTACCCGGCGCCGCACATGGACAACGACAACCTGGAGTACTTCAAGGACTCCTACGAGATCGGCTACGAGAAGATCATCGATACCTATGCCGAGGCCACGAAGTATGTTGACCAAGGTCTGTCGCTGACGCTGTTCTTCAAGGACACCGCTACTACCCGCGATATCAACCGCGCCCAGATTTACGCTTGGCGCAAGGGCATTAAGACCCTCTACTACATCCGCCTGCGCCAGATGGCTCTGGAGGGAACTGAGATTGAGGGCTGCGTTTCCTGCATGCTCTAACCCTTATTCGCACGCGCCTCAAGCAAGATGGCGCGTGCGATTTTTTCTGCCTCAGGTGAGTCGCCTCGGTTGATGGCTTCTGCCAAATCGAGGTGAAGCTGGGCGGTACCGGCCGTCGGGTTTCGCTTGCGGGAACCATAGAGCGAACGCCCACGCACCATGGACAGCAGGTAGGGGCTCAGCGCTGAGAACATCTCATTGCCTGAGGCGTGGAGGACCATGGCGTGGAAGCGCAGATCTGTGGCGAGGTGCTCGCCGACGCGCCGCGTGGGCGTGACCTGGAGGCGCTGGGCCAGCCCCAGAATCTCTTCCTTATCTTCAGGGGAAGCGTGCTGTGCGGCTAAGCCCGCAGCGACAGGCTCGATGGCAAGGCGCAGATCATTAAGGGAGGTGCGCTGGCTATCGCGCGCTTTCTCCGAGCCCAGGCGCCACGAAATGATGGCGGGATCGTAGACCGCCCATTCGCTGATGGGGAGCACCGTAATGCCGACGCGGCGCGAGGACGAGACCATTCCCAGTTGCTCCAGTGCGCGCATGGCTTCGCGCGCCACGGTTCGGGAAATGCCGAAGCGTTCGCAGAGGTCGTTGAGCGTAAAACGTTCACCGGCGGGGAGGGCGCCACTGACGATATCAGTGCCCAGCGCGTCCAAAACGGTGCTGAGTAGGGGAGTGGAGGGTTCAGTCATTCCATCGAAACTCGGGGTCGTGGGAGTAGGGCTCAAGTATAAAACACGCAGGAATTTTGGCCCCTAGTTTTACCGGGTACGATGGCACCAGACTCACAAATTACTAGTAAGACGAGGTGACGTGCGTGTCTCACGAGTACGACGATTACATCGCCAGCCACGAGGCTCCGGTGAAGGCAATCAACTGGAACACCATTCCAGATGAGAAGGATCTTGAGGTGTGGGATCGTCTAACCGGCAACTTCTGGCTCCCCGAGAAGGTCCCGGTGTCCAACGACATCCAGAGCTGGAAGACGCTCACGGAGAAGGAACAGGAGACCACCATGCGCGTCTTCGCTGGCCTGACATTGCTTGACACTATCCAGGGCACCGTGGGTGCGGTATCGCTGCTTCCCGACGCCGTCACACCCCACGAAGAGGCCGTCTACACCAACATCGCCTTCATGGAGTCGGTGCACGCGAAGTCCTACTCCAATATCTTCATGACGCTAGCGTCGACCCCGATGATCAACGATGCTTTCCGCTGGTCTGAGGAAAATGAGAACCTGCAGCGCAAGGCCAAGATTGTTATGTCCTATTACCAGGGTGACAATCCGCTGAAGAAGAAGGTCGCCTCCACGCTGCTGGAGTCCTTCCTCTTCTACTCCGGTTTCTTCCTGCCGATGCACTTCTCTTCGCGCGCGAAGCTGACGAACACCGCGGATATCATTCGCCTCATCATCCGCGATGAGGCTGTTCACGGCTATTACATCGGCTACAAGTTCCAGCAGGGGTACAAGAAGCTGTCGGGGCCGGAGCAGGAGGAAATGAAGGGCTATGCCTTCGACCTGCTCTACGACCTCTACGAGAACGAGATCGACTACACCGAGGATCTGTATGACGAGCTGGGCTGGACCGAAGATGTGAAGCGCTTCCTTCGCTACAACGCCAACAAGGCTCTGAACAACCTCGGCTTCGAGGGGCTGTTCCCAGCGGATGAGACCCGCGTGTCTCCGGCTATCCTGTCCTCGCTGTCCCCGAACGCGGACGAGAACCACGACTTCTTCTCCGGCTCCGGCTCCTCCTATGTGATTGGTAAGGCAGAGGAAACGACCGATGATGACTGGGACTTCTAGCTAGTTCCTCGCATTTACCTGTCGCCGTACCGCACCTCCTGGCAGGGATCATCCGAAAGGTTGATTCTTTCAGGGGGTGCGTTTTCGGGTTTTGGGGGACGACACCCCCGCGTTCATGTGTTCTAGATCACCGTGTGCTAGGGCGTGGTGTAGGCAGTTGGCCCCGTACATGGCGTTATCTGCTCCAAACGGGGTTAGCAAGGTTGGCGGAAAATAACAGAGCGCTGGAAACTAGGCCCTGAGGTGGCCTAATATAATGCGAGTAAACCTAGGTGTTTGACTACTGAGCGTGTGGCGCGAGAAAACGCGTGATGCCGATGTGGTTAAGCACTTGTTCTTCAGGAGGATTTTATGACCGCTGTGGCGCCACGGCTCGACGATTACGTCGCGCCTACACGTCCAGAGCCGACTGGTAACGCAAAGACCGGTTCCAAGGCCTGGATGATGCTAACCACCACCGACCACAAGCAGCTGGGCATCATGTACATGATCATGTCCTTCAGCTTCTTCTTCCTCGGTGGCTTCATGGCTCTGCTGCTTCGCGCTGAGCTTTTCACCCCAGGATTGCAGTTCCTGTCCAACGAGCAGTTCAACCAGCTTTTCACCATGCACGGCACCGTCATGCTGCTGCTGTTTGCAACACCAGTGGTGTGGGCATTCGGTAACTATGTTCTGCCCCTGCAGATTGGTGCGCCGGATGTGGCCTTCCCACGTCTGAACGCTTTCGGTTTCTGGATTACCCTGACCGGCGGCATCGTGATGCTCGCGGGCTTCTTGACCCCGGGCGGCGCTGCTGACTTCGGCTGGACCATGTACATGCCGCTGGCTGACTCGGTTCACACCCCGGGCATCGGTGCTGACATGTGGATCGTCGGTGTGGGTGCTACCGGTGTCGGTACCATTGCTTCCGCCATCAACATGATCACCACGGTCCTCACCCTGCGTGCACCGGGCATGACCATGTTCCGTCTGCCGGTCTTCACGTGGGCTGTCTTCACCGCGTCCGTCATCGTACTGATGATCTTCCCGCTGCTGACCGCCGCAGCGCTGGGCGTTCTGTATGACCGCAAGCTGGGCGGCCACATCTATGACTCCGCCAACGGCGGCGCCATCCTGTGGCAGCACCTCTTCTGGTTCTTCGGCCACCCGGAGGTCTACGTCCTCGCACTGCCGTTCTTCGGCATTATCTCTGAGATTGTCCCGGTCTTCTCCCGTAAGCCAGTCTTCGGCTACATCGGCCTCGTCTTCGCTCTGCTGGCCATCGGTGCGCTGTCCATGGCCGTGTGGGCTCACCACATGTTCGTGACCGGTGCTATTCTGCTGCCGTTCTTCTCCTTCATGACCTTCCTGATTGCGGTTCCGACCGGCGTGAAGTTCTTCAACTGGGTCGGCACCATGTGGAAGGGCCACATCACCTGGGATACCCCGATGATCTTCGCCATGGGCTTCCTGACCACCTTCCTCTTCGGTGGTATGACCGGTATTATGCTGGCCTCCCCGGCGCTGGACTTCCACCTCGCAGAGTCCTACTTCCTTATCGCTCACTTCCACTACACCCTGTTCGGTACCGTGGTCTTCTCCGCCTTCGGTGGTCTGTACTTCTGGTTCCCGAAGATGACCGGCCGCATGTTGGATGAGCGTCTGGGCAAGATCCACTTCTGGCTGACCTTCATCGGCTTCCACGGCACCTTCCTGGTTCAGCACTGGGTGGGCAACATGGGTATGCCGCGTCGTTACGCCGACTACCTGGAGTCTGATGGCTTCACGGTCTTCAACCAGATTTCCACCATCTTCTCCTTCGTTCTCGGCGCCTCGGTTATTCCGCTGGTATGGAACGTCTTCAAGTCCTGGCGCTACGGCGAGATCGTCACTGTGGACGATCCGTGGGGCTACGGCAACTCCCTCGAGTGGGCTACCTCCTGCCCGCCGCCGCGCCACAACTTCGTGTCCCTGCCGCGCATCCGTTCTGAGCGCCCGGCCTTCGAGCTGCACTACCCGCACATGGTCAAGCGCATGCGCGAGGAAGCACACGTCGGGCACTAAGCACTCACTAGCTGAGTACTCCTGAAAACGCCGCCACCCCATCACAGCGATGGGGTGGCGGCGTTTGCCGTTGGTGAAGATTCCAGGATCGCGGTGTGCGATAATGAGGCCCGTGGATAATCAAAGTGAACAAGTTTTCGCCGTTGTCACCGCCTCAGGTCCCGATAAACCAGGCGTGTCTGCCGCCTTCTTCCGCGTTCTTAGCTCCCATAACGTCGAGCTTGTCGACGCCGAACAGGCCATCTTCTCCGGCCGCATCTCCCTCTCCGCGTACATCCGTGTCAGCGCCTCGCGTCTGGAGGCCATGGAGCAGGGGCTGCGCAACACGTTGAGCATCTATGCGCAGTCCATCACCGTGGAGCCCCGGGAGGAGGAAGCCACCTCCCGCCCGCGCTCGACACACGTCGTCGTGGTGCTGGGCCGTCAAGTCAACGCAAGCCACATGTCGGCCATCGCCAAAGAGCTGGCCAATCTCGATGTCAACATCGACCGCATCCGCGGCCTGTCCACCTATCCGCTCAACGGCCTGGAGCTCTACATCACGATCGATGGCTCTTCTGACCCTGTTCGCGCCATGTTGGCCCGCTTGGCCACGGAGCAGGGCGTGGACATCGCCATCGAACGCTCCGGCCTGCAACGCCGCTCGAAGCGCCTCATTTGCTTTGACTGCGACTCCACTCTCATTACCGGCGAGGTCATCGAGATGCTGGCCGCTCACGCTGGCAAGGAGGCAGAGGTTGCCGCCGTCACGGAGCGCGCAATGCGCGGTGAGCTGGACTTCGAAGAGTCTCTTCGCGAGCGCGTCGCCACCCTGGCCGGGTTGCCGGAATCGGTCATTAAGGAAACCGCCAACGATATTCGTCTGACCCCAGGCGTGCGCACCACCATCCGCACGCTCAAGCGCATGGGTTACCGGGTTGCGGTGGTGTCTGGCGGCTTCATTCAGGTCCTCGAGGATCTAGCTAAAGAGCTCGACCTTGACTACGTGCGCGCCAACACCCTGGAAATCGAGGACGGCAAGCTCACCGGCCGGGTCATCGGGGACGTGGTGGACCGCAAGGCCAAGGAGATGTTCCTGCGAGAGTTCGCTGCGGATTCGGGCCTGAGCATGCGGCAGACCGTTGCTGTGGGCGATGGTGCCAACGATATCGACATGATTTCCGCTGCCGGCCTGGGCATTGCCTTCAACGCCAAGCCCGCCCTGCGCGAGGTGGCAGATGCCTCTGTTAACCACCCCTACATGGACGAAATCCTGCAGATTCTCGGCATCCCCATGGAGGAAGTCGCTAGTGAATAACCTCCGCGAGGCCCATCGGCGCCTCGTGGATGCGTGCAGTGAGCGCAACTGGCGCGATGATCCCGAGGATCCCGATAAGCCCGAGACCATCCAGGCGATGCAGATAGCGCTCAACCTGCCCAAGCAGGACCCGCCGGCGCGCACGGAGGTGCTGGAAGCGGCGGCGAGGGGCGTCGTCAAGCTCTGCCTCGACGATCGGGCCGGGCAAGATGGGGCCTTCGCCGAGGCCTTGGGGCAGTGGTATGGGCACCGCATCCGCAAGGTGGCGCGCCGCGCCCGCAACAAGGCCTGGCGCGATGTCCAGGCTCTGCCTGGGGTCACGGTTGCTGACCGCGCGCGAGTGTTCGTTCCTTCGGCGGTACAGGACGTGCATCCGCTCGTCGCCAAGCTGCAGATCGGCCATACCGATCTCCCCCAGGATGCCCCGGGCCCCGCGCTTGCCGACGCCCCCGTGATCTACATCGACGCCTCCCTCACCATGAGCGCCGGAAAGGCCGCCGCGCAGGTGGGACACGGCTCGATGTTGCTGGCCGCGGCGATGAGCGTTGAGGAAGTAGAAGGTTGGGCGGCGCAGGATTTCGCGCTGTCCGTGCGCGAGATTGCCCCAGCGGATTTTGCCGCGGCGTGCGCGCGCCCCGATGCGGTGGTGGTGCATGACGCAGGTTTCACCGAGGTCGCCCCGGACTCAGCCACGGTCTGCGCGCTGCCTCGCCCCTAGCGGGCCTCGACCAGGCGCTTGAGCGCCCCGCGCACGACCTGCGGGTCGCTCGTCGGCCACATCTGCGGCATGGAGGCCCGCAGGTAAGAGCCATAACGCTTGGTCTCTAGGCGGCTATCGAGCACGGCGACGACTCCGCGGTCCGCAGTGGAGCGCAGCAGGCGGCCCGCGCCTTGGGCCATGAGCAGCGCCGCGTGTGTCGCGGAAACCTCCATGAATCCATTGCGCCCTGCCGCCTTTGCAGCCTCGGTTCGGGCTTGCATGAGTGGGTTATCCGGGCGGGGGAAGGGGATGCGATCGATGAGGACCAGGGAACAGGAGGGTCCCGGCACGTCGACGCCCTGCCAGAGCGTGAGCGTGCCGAAGAGGCAGGAGTTTTCGTTCTTCGTAAACTTGTCCACGAGCGCACCGATGGAATCCTCGCCCTGGAGGTAGATGTCGAAGGGGATGGTGGGCTTGAGTTCTTCGGCTGCCTGCTGCGCGGCCCGCCGCGAGGAGAAGAGCCCGAGCGTGCGTCCGCCGGCGGCCATGATGAGCTCGCGGATCTCTTGGAGGGTTTGGGGACTCAGCCCATCGCGGCCCGGCTGCGGCAGGTGTGCTGCGGTATAGAGGATGCCGCTGCGCGCGGGGTCAAAGGGATAGCCCACGTCGAGGCTGTCCCACGTGCCTTTCGGCAGGCCCCACTGCGCAGCCATGGCATCGAAGCGCCCGCCCAGGGCCAGCGTGGCGGAGGTGAGCACGACCGTATGCTCGCCGAAGAGCTTTTCGTGCAGCATGCCGGCGATAGAGAGCGGGGCGACGGCCAGGGTGTCGTTCAGCGTGCGCTCATCGCGCTCCAGCCACACCACGTCGGCGTGTGCTGCGGGGTCACCGGTGGCGAAGACATCGAGGATGCGGGCGATGGCCTCGACGAGGCTGGCGAGGTGGTTGGCCAGGTTCTGGCGCTCGGCGAACTTTTCCGGGTCTTGGGCCTGTTCGCCCTCGGGGGTGCGGGCAATGGTCTCGCGGCAATCGGCCAGGGTATCCGCTAGGCCCATGAGTTGCTGCTTGGCCTCCTCTGGAAGGTCGGTCCAGCGGCCCGGTGCGAACCCTGCGAGCAGTTGGCTCAGTTCGTTGGCTTGCTCGCTCAGCCGCTGGTCTTTACCGTTGGCGCCGAGGGACTTGGCGCGGCTGGCCGCCATCTTGAGCGCGCGCCCGGTGATCTCGGCGGTAGAAACCGAGGTGATGCGGCCGTCCAGCTCGTGGGCCTCGTCGATGATAACGACGTCGTGTTCGGGCAGGATATTGATATCCGCCACCGCGTCGATGGCGAGCAGGGCGTGGTTGGTGACGACGATATCGACGTCGGCCGCGCGGCGTCGTGCTAGCTCCGCGAAGCAGTCTTCGCCGTGCGGGCAGCGCGTGGCACCGAGGCACTCGTTCGAGGTGACGGATACCTGCCGCCACGCTAAGTCTGGCACGCCCGGTTCCAAGTCCTCGCGGTCACCAGTCTCGGTGTCGTCCGCCCACTCGTAGACGCGCTGGACGTGGCGGCCGAGGTGGGAAACAGCGTCTTCGTCGAGCAAGGCGTCTTCGTCCTCAAGCTCAGCGGCGCGGGAGACTTTGTTGAGGCAGACGTAGTTGGAGCGGCCCTTCATGATGGCGAAGGTCGGCTTCTTTTCTAGGTGCGGCTCGAGGGCCTCGGCCAGACGTGGAAGGTCCCGCTCCACCAGTTGGCGTTGGAGCGCCAGCGTGGCGGTGGAGACGATGACGGTGTGACCGGTTTCCTGTGCGTGGCGGAAGGCAGGCACAAGGTAGGCCAAGGACTTACCTGTGCCTGTTCCTGCCTGCACGGCGAGGTGGCGCTCTTTCTCCAACGCAGTGGTCACGGCCGTCGCCATGCGCACCTGGCCGGGGCGCCGCGAGCCGCCGAGGGCGGAGACTGCGGCGTCAAGGAGGTCAACCGTTGTGTCCTGCATTGGTGCCAGTGTAGTCGGTCTTCTCCCGCGTACTTCCTAAGCGTCGAAGCCGATAAAGCGCGTGGGAACCGCGGGTTCATCGCGGGTGAGTGCGAGGCCCTCCCACGGCAGGGTGGTGATGGCCTGGGCCAGGTACTCGCGGGATTCCTCGAGGGTAGGCAGATTGTCGAGGATCTCGCCGTCGCGCATCAGCGGCACCGTCATCTCGCGGGTGCGCAGCGTCCCGGTCTCTGGGTTCTCGGAGGAGAAGGGGAGCACGAGCTCCTCGACGGCCACCCCGGAGGAGCGGTAGGTGCGCAGGGCGCGCTTTGACCCGCCCTGCGACTTCTTCGAGGAGGAACGCTTGGCCACTGGATGGCCATCGACCTCGACGACCTTGTAGACCATGCCAGCAGTCGGGGCACCCGAGCCGGTGACCACCGAGGTGCCCACGCCATAGACGTCGACGGGATCGCCGCGCAGACCGGCGATGGCGAACTCATCCAGGTCGGAGGAGACCACGATCTTGGTGTTGTGGTTGCCCAAATCATCGAGCTGCTTGCGCACACGGCGGGTGACCGCGGCCAAATCGCCGGAATCGATCCGCACGCCGCCCAGCTCGGGTCCGGCCACCTTGACGGCGGTTTCCACGCCCTTGGTGATGTCATAGGTATCCACCAACAGGGTTGTATCCACGCCGAGAGTTTCGATCTGCCCGCGGAAGGCGGCCTCCTCGTTCGGGGTGCCGTCCTCGTTGACGTGTGCCAGCGTCCACGCGTGCGCCGCGGTGCCGGAGACCGGAATGTCATAGCGGTAGCCGGCCTCCAAGTTGGAGGTGGCCTGGAAGCCTGCCAGATAGGCGGCGCGGGCAGCAGTCACCGCAGCGTATTCGTGCGTGCGGCGCGAGCCCATCTCAATGATGGGACGGCCGTCCGCGGCAACCACCATACGGGAGGCCGCGGAGGCCACTGCGGAATCGGAATTCATGATGGAGAGGATCACGGTTTCCAGGATGAGACACTCACCGAAGGTGCCGCGCACGGTCAGCAGTGGCGAGTTGGGGAAGTACAGCTCGCCTTCCCGGTAGCCATCGATCTGCCCGGAGAAACGGTAATTGGCCAGGTACTCCTGTGTTGGAGCATCCAGGAAGTCCATCTCCGCCAGTTGCTGGGCGGTGAAACGGAAGTCCCGGACAGCGCGGAGAACGCGCTCGGTGCCGGCAACAACGCCGTAGCGCCGTTCGTTGGGAAGGCGGCGGGCAAAAACTTCGCAGGCTACCTGGCGGTGCGCAGAGCCATCGCGCAGCGCCGCTTGCAGCATGGTCAGCTCGTACTTATCGGTAAGAAGGGCCGTGGAACGATCTGCAGGGTCGTTTCCGGCATCCCGGACGGTATCTGAGGTAGTAGTCACATCGAAGATGCTACTCAGGGCGTCCTAAAAAATCAGCTGTTCTATTCCTCAAGCTGAATGACGACGTACACCTCGCCGTCGTTATAAGCCACGCCAACGGCCGCGGTGGTCATCCGGCGATCCCGCAGGGCGGCCACGTGGTCGGGGGAGGCCCGGAAGGCCTCGACGAATTCATATGCGCTGGCCTTGTCCACGGGCAGGTGGTGCTGAACCATCTGCACATTTTCTTCCGATGGCTCCTGCGTCTTGGTCACCGCGTTGCACTCTGCCTTTTCGCGGGCTGCGGTTTGGCGGTCGATCCAGGGCACCAGTGGGGCTTGGCCGTCTTCCTTGCGCCAGGTGTTGAGCGCACCTATCAGCTCCTCTTGGATGGTTTCGAGCTGGCGTTGGACGGGAACGTCGGGAAGCTCGTAGTCGCACGCCTCCGACGTCGGGGGATCCGCATCCGTCGAGCTGCCGTCGTCGGAGGGGTTGGTCAAGCTCAGCACAGCAGCCACGAGCGTGCCGCCGAGAACGAGCACGGTCAGCACTCGTTGCAGGAGGAGGACGACATCCTCCTTCGCCGGTTGGCGTCCCGTGAGAATGTCAACAACGGCTGGGGGAAGGGAGAAAGAATTCATTGATGCCACCTGGAAACGATAATCAGGTTAAGGGTCGCTGACAGTATAACTGCTCGCGACGCGGAGAATTTTAGCTAGTGTAGAGGGCATGAAAGCGCACAACGAAACGTCCGCGGGCGTGGTGATGAGTTCACCCATGGCCACCCCGGAGCTGGATGAGGCGATTGACGTCGACGTCGCCACGAGCGAAAACCTGCCGTGGATGTGCATTGTCTGGGATGATCCAGTCAACCTGATGAGCTACGTCTCCTACGTGTTCCAGACCGTTTTAGGTTATGACAAAAAGCGCGCCAACGAGCTGATGATGCAAGTCCATACCGAAGGTAAGGCGGCAGTCTCCTCAGGTGAGCGTGACAAAGTCGAAGCCGATGTGAAGAAACTGCAAGTCGCCGGCCTGTGGGCCACGATGCAGCAGGCAGGATAAGAGTATGCAGGCTTGGAAAAAGAAAAAGTCCTTCATGCGTGGCGCGAAATACACGACTGTTTTCGAGCCCATGGAGCGCGAAGTTTTAGGTGATCTCACCGCAACCGTCTCCGAGGCCATCATTGCCCGCGCACAATCGGCCCCCAAGGATGAGCTGGCGGACATGCTCGACATGCCCACCGGCCACACCGAAGCACCGGAGGATCCATCGCTGGCCCGCCTTTTCCCCGACTTCAAGAAGGCAGGGGATGAAGAGTTCGACGGCGATAATTCACTGCTGCGTTCGCTGCACGAAAATGACATCGCGCGCGCCAAGCTGGAAAACCTCCAAGTGATTAACACCGCGCTGGGGCCCACCGGCGGGGTAGAGGTGGCTATCAGCGAGGAAGAAGCACATGCCTTCCTCGCAGGGCTCAATGACCTGCGCCTCTTCATCGCCGCCGGGGACGTGCCGGAGGATACCCCTGGAGCGGACCGCGATACGCTCGTGGAATGGCTGGCGTTCTGCCAGGATTCGCTGCTCGACGTCATCATGGATTAGCACCGTGCAGACTCTCCCCGACATGGGCTTTTCTGTCGGTCACGTCACGCGTGAGGACACCGGCGTCACCGTCGTTTACTGCGGTGAACAAGGTGCCGTGGCTGGCGTCGATGTGCGCGGCGGAGGCCCCGGCACCCGCGAGACGGATCTGCTGGAGCCGCACAACACGGTTGAGCGCGTTCATGCTCTTGTCCTTGCAGGCGGTTCGGCCTTTGGGCTGGCAGCAGCGGATGGTGTCATGCGCGGGCTTGAGGAAGCGGGAATTGGTTTCCCCGTCTTTGGGGAGGAGAGCCCCGGCCCCCGCGTACCCATCGTGCCAGGCGCGGTCATTTTTGATCTGCTCGCTGGCCCACAGCGCCCCACGGCGGCAGATGGTCAGGCGGCTCTACGCGCCGCGTTGGCAGGGCACGACGCTACGAGCGGCAGCGTGGGCGCAGGCACCGGCGCCTGCGCAGGCAAGATCAGAGGTGGGGTGGGGACCGTGCTTATCGATGTCTCCCCGTTCACCGTCGCCGCGGTTGTTGTAGCCAACCCGGTGGGGCAGGTGATTGATGCTGAGACTGGGCGTTTGTTTGGCGCACCGGACGCGCCGGCCGTGGACGCTAAGCGGTTTGCCGCGGCCCGCAGCCTGGCTGAATCTTTCGCAGAGGCTTCTCAACTAAACACCACCATTGGCGCGGTGTTGACCGACGCCCCGTTAACCAAGGCCCAAGTAAAACGTCTTGCTTTAGCGGGCCACGACGGCATTGCCCGGGCGGTTCGCCCGGCGCATTCTCCACTGGATGGAGATACGCTTTTTGCCGCCGCCTCCGGAACACAACCTGCGGAGCAGGGGATCGGCGCTGCGGAGTTGGCGTCGTTAAGCGCCGCCGCTGCCGACGCAGTGGAGGCAGCCATCGTCGAGGCTGTGGTGAGCGCCACCCCGGGGCTGGGTTTGGAGGCGTATTCCTCGCTGCGCGCTTGCTAAAGTTGGAGTCATTATGACGACGAGTGGACCTTTTGGCCAGCAGCATTCGCATGGGCCCAACCCCTTCCGGCCCCGCCCGGCAGCCCCCGGGGCGGGGCAGCAGACTGTTCTCAACACGGGGGATTCGAAGAATTACACTCGGGCTGGACGCCTGAAGACGGCAGCGTCTTTAACGGTGGGCTTCCTAGTCGTTGAGTGGGTTATCCACATCATCAACTTCCTGTTTTTTGGCAGCGAGCTGGGTCAATACGGCATACGCCCACTGGATTTTAATGGCATCTGGGGGATTTTCACCGCTCCGCTACTCCACGCGAACTTTGAGCACCTCATCGGAAACTCGTTGCCTGGTGCGATCTTTTGTTTCCTGATTGGCTTGTCGGGCCGCAAGGCATGGTGGGAGGTCACCATCATCGTGGTGCTCATCGCCGGCGTGGGCACGTGGCTGCTGGGCGGGCCGGGGACCTCGCATATCGGTGCCTCGGGCATGGTGTACGGCTGGTTGGCTTACCTTATCGTCCGGGGAATCTTCAACCGTTCCCTGGGCCAATTTCTCGTCGGCGTGGGGCTGGGCTTTGCCTATTCCGGTCTTATCTGGGGCGTGTTGCCTATCTATGAAGGAGTCAGCTGGCAGGGCCACCTCTTCGGCGCCATTGGTGGCATCGTCGCGGGAATGGTGATCACCTCAGATGACCCGATTAAGAAGGTCAAGCCCACGCCTCGGGGAGCGATGCGTTAATGCCTGACGCAACCTCTCCGATCGGGATTTTTGATTCGGGTGTGGGCGGCCTGACCGTCGCTCGCACGATCATCGAGCAACTTGCCGACGAATCCATCATCTACATCGGCGATACCGCCCATACCCCCTATGGCCCGCGGCCCATCGCCGAGGTGAGGGAGCTGTCCACCGCCATCGCCGACGAGTTGGTGGAGCGCGGCTGCAAGATGCTGGTGATCGCCTGCAACACCGCCACGGCCGCTTTCCTACACGATGCCCGCGAGCGCTATGCCATTCCGGTCGTGGAGGTCATCCGCCCGGCCGTGCGCCGCGCCATCGCCACCACCCGCAACGGCAAGATCGGCGTGATTGGTACGAAGGGAACCATTAACTCCGGGGCCTACCAGGATTTGTTCGCCGTCAACCCGAATGTTGAGTGCACGGCCGTGGCGTGCCCGGACTTCGTGAGTTTCATTGAGCGCGGCATTACCGCCGGGCGTCAGATTCTTGGTGTGGCCGAGGGCTACCTCGCGCCGCTGCAGTCGGCGGGCGTCGACACGCTCGTTCTTGGCTGCACACACTACCCGCTGCTCACGGGCGTCATCCAGCTTGCTATTGGGGATAACGTCACCTTGGTGTCCTCGGCGGAGGAGACTGCGAAGGATGTCCTGCGCATCCTCACCAACACGGACATGCTGGCCCCAGTAGGGCAGGTACCCACACGTAGTTTCGAGTCCACTGGCGACCACGCCACCTTCGAGCGTTTAGCCGCGCGCTTCCTGGGGCCCAAGATTTAGAGCGGGTGAGGATGTACAATCGACCCAAATCCCGCATCCCCCATTGTTTCGTGGAACTATTGAACGCATGAAGCTGACCATCCTAGGCTGTTCCGGCTCGGTGCCCACTGTGGGTAATCCGGCCTCTGGCTATCTCTTGTCTTTCCCCTCTGCTCCGTCCATCATCATGGATTTGGGCCCGGGTACGCTTGCACGCCTGCAGGAACTCCAGGATCCGTGCGATGCACACGTGGCGTTAACTCATCTCCATGCCGATCACTGCCTGGATTTTCCGTCTTTGATGGTGTGGCGCCGCTTCCACCCCACAGCACCCGCGGCCTCCCGCAATTTCTGCCTCGGGCCGTCGACGACTGAGACCCACCTGGGCCGGCTGTCCTCGGATACTCCGGACGGGGTGGATGATATGAGCGATACGTTTGCGTTCAGCCCGTGGGTGGATCGGGAACGCCAGCTTGTCGACGATGTCTATATCACCCCCTTCCGCACAGTTCACCCAGTAGAGACATATGCCTTGCGGGTGGAGCACACCAAGACCAGCGCCACCCTGTGCTATTCCGCGGATTCGGCCTATACGCCCGCGCTCGTTGAGGCTGCCCAGGGCGTGGATGTTTTCCTCTGTGAGGCCGCATGGGGCGAGACCTCGGAAGACAAGGCCCCGGACATGCACATGTCGGGGGCAGAAGCCGGGCGTCTGGCGCGCGAAGCAGGGGTAAAGAAACTGGTGCTCATTCACCTACAGCCGTGGGGCGATGTCGCCGCAACATATGCCGCCGCTGCCCGCGAGTTCGACGGAGAGATCGTCGTCGGCGCCGCCGGGATGGAGCTTGACTTTTAGCACGCGCGGTAGGGTAGTGGGCATGACTGATTTCACTCGTGCTGATGGTCGCGCGCTCGACCAACTCCGTAGCGTTCGCATTACCCGCAATTTCACCACCAACCCGGCTGGGTCGGTGCTGGTGGAGTTCGGCAATACCCGAGTCATGTGCACGGCTTCCGTGGAATTCGGGGTGCCGCGCTTCAAGAAGGACTCCGGCGAGGGCTGGTTGACCGCCGAGTACGCCATGTTGCCTGCGGCCACCCACGACCGCATGCCGCGCGAGTCGATGAAGGGCAAGGTCAAGGGACGTACCCACGAGATCTCCCGCCTGGTGGGCCGCAGCCTGCGCGCCGCCGTGGACCTGTCCGAGCTGGGGGAGAATACCATCCAGCTGGATTGCGACGTGCTGCAGGCCGACGGCGGTACCCGCACGGCGTCGATTACCGGCGCGTATGTGGCGCTGGCTGATGCGATTGCCTACCTCAAGGAGGAGGGCGTCGTCCCGGGCGAGCCGCTGCTGGATCCGATCGCTGCTGTCTCCGTTGGCATCATCGATGGTCACGTGTGCCTCGACCTGCCCTATGAGGAGGACTCTCGCGCGGAGGTTGATCTCAACGTGGTGATGCAGGAGGGCGGAGACTTCGTCGAGATTCAGGGTACCGGTGAGCACGGCCTGTTCGGCCGCGCGGAGCTCAATGACATGTTGGACGTGGCCCAAGCCGGCTGCACCCAGCTTATCGACGCTCAAAAGGCGGCCCTCGGATGGTAAAGCTCCTCGTCGCTTCGAATAATGCCAAGAAGCTCAAGGAGCTGGAGAAGATTCTCGCTGATGCCGGCATCGCAGGCATCGAGCTGCTCCCGCTGTCCGCAGTGGAGGCCTACCCGGAGCCTGTGGAGGATGGCCGCACCTTTGCTGACAACGCGTTGATTAAGGCGCGCGCCGGGGTGCAGCACACCGGGTTGGCAACGATCGCGGATGATTCTGGCCTCGCGGTGGAAGAACTCAACGGCATGCCGGGCGTGCTCTCTGCCCGGTGGTCGGGCGGCCACGGCGACGATGAAGCCAATAACCGCCTGCTGCTGGGGCAGATGTCACACGTGCCCGCCGAGCGCCGCGCGGCCGCCTTCGTGTCGGTCTGCGCGCTGGTGACCCCGGATGGGCAGGAACATGTGGTGGAAGGCCGTTGGCCAGGCTCCTTGCTTAGCACCCCACAGGGAGAAAATGGTTTTGGCTACGATCCTCTCTTCCAGCCCGAGGGCGAAACCCGTTCCGCCGCGCAGATGTCTCCAGAGGAGAAGAACGCAGTCTCGCACCGCGGGCGCGCGCTGGCGCAGCTGCGCGAACCTCTGGCAGCCTTAGCCCGCCAAGCCTAAGCATCCGCCGGGCCATGACCGCAAGCCCCGGCAACAGCCAAGCCATTACTGCAAGCCCGGCATCCGCGAGCTGGGCTGGCTTGCCGGGCGCTGTGACGACAAGACCCCGCACGGAAACCGTGCGGGGTCTGAATATGTGCGCCCGGTGAGACTTGAACTCACACGTCATAAGACACTAGAACCTAAATCTAGCGCGTCTGCCAATTCCGCCACGGGCGCGGGTTTAGTCACTGCGGAGCACTCTTTGCTCTGCGCAACGGTCACTAGCCTACAGGGCGGCAGGCCATAGACGGAAATCCACTTTTCTGGGCGTGGTGGGTAGGCTGTTGAGAGTGAGCACCAACCCAGCACCGAAAAAGCGGATGAAGGTTCGATGGTGGCACATCGTCATCATCGTGCTCTTCGTCGTGCTCTTTTTGTTCCTTGCTTATTGGCAATGGACGCGGTTCCGCTCCGGTTCAGGAACCTTCCAGAACTTGGGATACGCCTTCCAATGGCCGCTGTTCGCGGTATTTGTTGTGTACGCTTACCGCACTGCCATGCGCTACGAGAATGAGCGAATCGATGCCGAGAACGAAGCCCTCGAACGGGGAGAAGAGCCTGCTCAGTATGAGGCAGAGAGCGTGCGCGCGGCCAAGGAGCACACCGCGACTAAAATCGACGAAGATTTCCTACCGCCTCGCCCGCAGATTGATGTGGACACCTTCAACGCTATGAACAAGCAGCGCCGCCGTCGCGGCACTGAAGAGGAGTATTAATGAGCAACTCAGTCAACAACGCTGTCCATCCTGACCGTCAGGCGCGTATCCGTGGCCCGCTGAAGTTCTTTTCCATTGCCGCCACTATCACCGGTATTTTCCTTCTCATTCTCGTCGCGCGCATGATCCTGCAATACGGCGTGGGGATGGAGATGCCATCCTGGGCTACGCTCATCGCCCAAGCGCATGGCGTGGCCTACATGGTCTACCTCGTGTCCATCCTGGTCCTTGGTCCGCGTGCCATGTGGCCGGTAAGCAAGCTTTTCACCACGGCGCTTGCCGGTGTTGTTCCATTCCTGTCCTTCTGGATGGAGCACAAGCGCCGCACTGAAGTTGTTGAGCAGTTCCAGCTGTAGGTAGGTATGACGAGCCGCAAACTGAGCACCACACTTATCGCGATTGTGGTGCTTCTTTCACTCGCTTGCGCTGGCTTGGGTGTGTATGCCGTACGCCAGCCGCACGAGGTTTATACCGCGCCGGTGCAGTCAACCAACACGCAGGTCGTTAAGGCTGTCCAGCGCGAAGAGCAGGTGGTCTTGCTCAGCCTGGGTATCCAGGGGCTGGCGGAGAAATCTTCCGTGGGTCAGGTCTTAGGCGTGAAGGTTCCGTGGACTAGCCGAACACAATTTGTGCAGTATTCCTATAAAGCCAAGCTCGGTATCGAAGGCAAGGACGTTCGCGTCACTGAGACCGGCGAGCATGCCTACACTGTCCACATCCCGGACTTCATCTTCATTGGGCATTCCGATGAAGAGTTTAAGACCGCCGTGGAAAACAACGGCGTGCTCAGCTGGACCACCCAGCCGATCGACGCCGCATCTACAGTGTCGGATGTCCTCAGCGCCGATAAGAAGCGCGAGGACATCGACGACAACCGCGAGCTCCTGCAGGACCAAGCTCGCAATTTCTATGAGGGCATCATCCGTGGCGTTGACCCCGAGGCCCAGGTCACCATGGAGTTCAGCTAGTCCTCACGTCGAGTGTCCCCCGTACGTGGAATGAACTATGTTCATTCCACCTCCGTGAACTTGCGGTCCCAGTAAGCTCGCACCGGGTTAGCGTCCGCAAGGAGGATATCGAAGCGGTCATTGGCAATCTCGATGATTTCGCTCAAGACCACGCGCTGCTCCAGCTCATCCGAGTTGGACAAGCGGCGCACGCCCGCATCGATCACGCGATCGGCCGAGTCATTGGTGTCCAGGTATGCCACGAACGGCATGTCGAAGCGCTCGCGGTAGGCCTGTGAGACGTCGATAAGCTGCTGCGTCTGCACGTCATCGAGGTCATCCAAGGCCAAGGAACCGCGGTCGGCGGAGATGGTGGCGACCGTGTCGGAATCGGCAAGCAGTAGCTCATCCATCGCCGGGTAGTCGTGGATCAGGGCACGACGCTGCTCGCCCGGGGCGGTGAGGACCGTGACCTGGATTGCTTCGCGCAGCTGGCTGACATCCTGGAAGGGGCGCAGCTCCCAGGCGGCTTCGAGCGGCCAGGTTTCGTTGTTGAAGAGCGGGCGCAGCGCACTGACGAAGCCATCGCGGTTCATCTCGTTGAGCTCCTTGAGCGAGACGCCGGCGCCGTCGAGACGGCTGACATCATCGCCAGACTGCGAGCCGACGTGGAAGAACAGCAAGTTGAGCAGGATCGCGGTGATAGCGCCGATCGACATTCCGGAGGAGACGAAAATCTGCGCCCACTCCGGGAAGGCGGTGGCCACGTCCGGTTTGAACGTGACGAGCATGGCTAGCCCCAGCGCGGTGGTGACGATGGCCGCGTTGCGGCCATCACTAATGTCTTCCTTCGCGATGGTCTGCAGGCCAGCCCAGGCAACGTTGGCAAACAATGCGAGGGAGGCGCCGCCGAGCACCGGGGAGGGAATAGCCGCAACGATCGCTGCGGCCTTGGGCAGCAGGCCCAGGATGATCATGAAACCGGCTGCCGATACAGCCACCCAGCGGGACTTCACGCCGGTGAGGCGAACCAAGCCGACGTTTTGCGCGAAGCAGGTGTAGGGGAAGGAGTTCATCACGCCGCCCAGGGTGGTGGAGAGGCCATCGGCGCGAATGGCGCGCACCACGTCATCGCGCTTGATGCGCTTCTTCACAATCTCACCGGTAGCGAAGACATCGCCGGTGGTTTCCACCATGGTGATGATCATGACGATGATGAGGGAGAGAATCGCCATGATGTCGAACTTCGGCATACCGAAGTAGAAGGGGGTAGTCATACCGATGGCATCGGCCTCACGCACGCCGTCAAAGGACGTATCGCCCAGCACGAAGGCCACGCCAGTACCGATGACCAAACCAAGCAGCACGGACAGCGTGCCCAGGAAGCCGCGGAAGAAGCGTTGCACAACAATGATGATGGCCAGCGTGCCGAAACCATAGAGCAGATCGCGCGCGGCCGGGACCCCGTCAGCGTAATTGACAAAGTCATTTGCTGAGACCGCCAGCAGCGACGTACCCATGACCAGAAGCACGGTGCCGGTGACAATCGGCGGGAAGTACTTGAGTACTCGTCCAAAGACCGGCGCGGCGAAGAAGGTAAAAATACCGGCAGCAATAATCGCACCATAGATCGTGGGCAGTGGCTGGTCACCAGCGCTCATGCCGATGGCAATGATGGGGCTCACCGCCGTGGTGGTCACACCCTGGATGATGGGAAGGCGGACGCCGATGTGCTTGCCGACGCCCACCGCTTGGATCAACGTCGCCAGACCACAGGTCAACAGGTCAGCGTTGATGAGGTGAATCGTGGTGGCCTCATCAAGGCCCAAAGAACCGGCGATGAGCAGCGGCACGATGACCGCGCCAGCGTAGAAAGCGAGGACATGCTGCAGACCTAGCGCCGCTAACTTGGGCGCAGGCGGAACAACATCAACGGGGTGGGTTGGGGCAGTGGCAGGGCTAGCTGTAGCGGCGGTGTCAGACACGCAAAGAGCTCCTTGCTGAAGGGCGAGACGAGGATACTGCGCATAACAATAGAGCGCGGCGCGGACAGGCACCAAGAACTCGCCTGGAAGGTGTGGGAAAGGCCACGTCAGGGGGTGATTTACCCCCGCATCCAACCGTACGGTCGTTACCTATGAGAGAGCTGACCAGTGTGGTGCTAAAACCAGCCCGTTCGGTGGCATGGGGCCCGCATTTGCCGATGTGAGGTTATGCGGTTGTACCCCTACTATGGGCTACAGAGAGGGGTTCGGTGACGATACGTGTTGACCGAATTGCCCGTGAGCCGAAGTCACCCACAGCCCTTCTGCGACTAAGTGTTACGCGTCGTGCGAACTATGAAGGGAGTCAAAATAGTGACCACCGCAACGGAACAGTCTGTGCAGTTCGAGGCATGGAAGGGCTTTGAGCCCGGCCCGTGGACTGAAAACATTGACGTTCGTGATTTTATCCAGCGCAACTACACCCCTTATGACGGGGACTCCTCCTTCCTCGCTGGGCCCACCGAGAAGACGCAGCGCGTGTGGGATCATTTGGAGAAGAATTACCTGTCCGTCGAGCGCCAAAAGCGCATCTTCGACGTAGACACCCACACCCCAAGCGATATCGACGCCTTCCCGGCTGGGTACATCTCCGAGGACGATGACGTCATCGTTGGCCTGCAGACGGATACGCCGCTCAAGCGCGCCATGATGCCCAACGGTGGTTGGCGCATGGTCAAGCAGGCCATCAAGGAAGCCGGTAAGGAAACCGACCCGGAGATCGAGAAGATCTTCACGCGCTACCGCAAGACCCACAACGATGCAGTCTTCGATATCTACACCCCGCGCATCCGCGCAGCGCGTTCCTCCCACATCATCACCGGCCTGCCGGATGCCTATGGCCGCGGCCGCATCATCGGCGACTACCGCCGCGTGGCCCTCTACGGCGTGGACTTCCTCATTGCTGAGAAGGAAGCATCCAAGCATGCGGTGGGGGACCTCGGCTTCTCCGAGCACTGGGCACGCTACCGCGAGGAGCACGCCGAGCAGATCAAGGCTCTGAAGAAGCTCAAGGTCATGGCTGAGTCCTATGGCTTCGATATCTCGAAGCCCGCGAAGACCGCCCACGAGGCAGTGCAGTGGACCTACTTTGGCTACCTGGCCTCCATTAAGTCCCAGGACGGCGCCGCCATGTCCATCGGCCGCCTCTCCGCATTCTTCGACTGCTACTTCGAGCGCGACCTGAACGCGGGCATCATCACCGAGGAAGACGCCCAAGAAATCATCGACCAGCTGGTGCTCAAGCTGCGCATCGTCCGTTTCCTGCGCACCGAGGACTATGACCAGATCTTCTCCGGTGACCCGTACTGGGCAACCTGGTCCGATGCCGGCTTTGGCGACGATGGCCGCCACATGGTGACCAAGACTTCCTTCCGTCTGCTGCAGACACTGATCAACCTGGGCCCGTCCCCGGAGCCAAACATCACCATCTTCTGGGATCCGCAGCTGCCGGCGGGCTACAAGGAATTCTGCGCCCACATCTCGATTGAGACCTCCTCGATCCAGTACGAGTCCGATAAGCAGATTCGTGAGCAGTGGGGCGACGACGCCGCAATTGCGTGCTGCGTGTCCCCGATGGCCGTCGGCAAGCAAATGCAGTTCTTCGGTGCCCGCGTCAACGCTGCGAAGGCCCTGCTCTATGCCATCAACGGCGGCCGCGACGAGGTCAGCGGCAAGCAGGTGGTTGACGGTTACGAGCCCATCAAGGGCGATGGACCGCTCGACTTCGATGAGGTCTGGCAGAAGTACGAGGAGATGCTGGATTGGGTTGTGGGCACCTACGTTGAGGCCCTCAACATCATCCACTACTGCCACGACAAGTACGCCTACGAGTCGATCGAGATGGCGCTGCACGATTCCGATATCGTGCGCTCCATGGGCTGCGGTATCGCCGGTCTGTCCATCGTGGCTGACTCGCTGTCCGCCATCAAGTACGCCAAGGTCTACCCGGTGCGCGATGAGACCGGTCTTATCGTGGACTACAAGACGGAAGGTGACTTCCCCTTCTACGGCAACGATGACGACCGCGCCGATGACATCGCCGCCACCATCGTTCACACCGTGATGGAGAAGATTAAGGCCATCCCGATGTACCGCAACGCTATCCCGACCCAGTCGGTGCTGACCATTACCTCCAACGTTGTCTACGGCAAGGCCACCGGTGCCTTCCCATCCGGCCACGAGGCGGGCACCCCGTTCGCGCCGGGCGCAAACCCGGAGAACGGCGCGGATAGCCACGGCATGGTTGCCTCCATGCTGTCGGTAGGCAAGCTGGACTACAAGGATGCACTCGACGGCATCTCGCTGACCAACACCATCACCCCGTCCGGATTGGGCCGCACCCCGGAGGAGCGCATCACCAACCTGGTGGGCGTCCTCGACGCCGGCTTCATCATGGATTCCGAATAGACCACGTCCACACCATCCCTAAGGAGAACACATCATGGCAACCAAAACTTTCGACGAGCGCCTCGCTTCCATGAAGGCCAACCGCACCGCCAACAACATGAACTCGGGCCTTTACCACGCCAACATCAACGTCCTGGACAAGTCCACCCTGGAGGACGCCGTTGAGCACCCGGAGAAGTACCCGAACCTCACGGTCCGCGTTTCCGGCTACGCGGTCAACTTTGTGAAGCTCACCCGCGAGCAGCAGCTGGACGTCATCTCCCGTACCTTCCACCAGGGCTCCTAAATGGCAGATGGCATTACCGGCGTCGTGCACCTCAACCCTGAAGAAGGGGAGAAGGTGCGCGGCGCCGCCGCCGGTTTAGGAACGGACAACGACCTCGACGGTTACACCCGCCCAGAGTTGATGCAGGCTCGCCGTTCTGGTGATGTCGCGCTCGTGCACTCCTGGGAGCTGGTGACGGCCGTGGATGGGCCTGGAACCCGCATGACCATGTTTATGTCCGGGTGCCCGTTGCGCTGCCAGTATTGTCACAACCCCGACACCATGGAGATGAAGGTCGGCACCTTGGAGCGCATCGAGGATGTGGTCAAGCGCATTAAACGCTACAAGCCCGTCTTCAAGGCCTCCGGTGGTGGGCTGACCATCTCGGGCGGTGAGCCGCTCTTCCAGATCGCCTTCGCGCGGCGTGTGCTCAAGGAAGTCCACGATGCAGGCATCCACACCACGATCGACACCTCGGGCTACTTGGGCGCGCGCCTGCGCGATGAGGACTTGGACAATATCGACCTGGTGCTGCTCGACGTCAAGTCCGGTGACGAGGAGACCTATAAGAAGGTCACCCGCCGCGAGCTGCAGCCGACGATCGATTTTGGGGATCGCCTCAACGCCATAGGCAAGCCGGTCTGGATCCGCTTCGTGGTGGTGCCGGGGCTTACCGACGGCCCCGAGAATGTCGCCAACGTAGCCAAAATTGTCTCCCGCTGGAAGAGCAACGTTGAGCGCGTCGAGGTGCTGCCCTTCCACAACATGGGCGCGGACAAGTGGCACGAGCTGGGCTACCCGTACACCCTGGAGGATACGAAGCCGCCGAAGCCGGAAGACGTGGAGGAGATCCGCGAGGTATTCCGCAAGGAAGGTTTCGTGGTCTACTAGAAGCATGAAACGCTTCGGCCACACCATCAAGGAACACATCATCACCGTCCCCTGGGACTATGACAATCCCGCCGCGGGGGAGTTCGAGCTTTACGCCCGGGAAATCATCCCTCCCGGCGGTGAGAATTACCCGGCGCTGCTCTATAACCAGGGCGGGCCGGGTTTCCCGGCGCCGCGGCCGACGGGTGCCACCGGGCTCATCGGAAAGGGCTTGGAGCGCTACCGCTGGATACTTATGGACCAGCGCGGCACCGGGCGCAGCCACCGCATCGATGAACTCAGCCCGGCTGAGGATCGCAGCGCTGCGCGTCTGGCGCAGCTGCGGCAGGAGAATATCGTGCGCGATGCCGAGCACCTGCGCGAGCACCTCGGTGAGGAGTCCTGGGATCTCTTCGGCCAATCCTTCGGCGGCTTCATCATCACCGCCTATGTTTCGATGTTCCCGCAGTCCATTGGGCGCGCCTTCCTTACCGGCGGCCTGCCCACCCTGACCAAAGGCGCGGATGATCTCTACCGCACCACCTTTGCCAAGCTCAAGGTCCGCCACGAGCGCTTCTATGCCCAGTTCCCGTGGGCTCAAGCTCGCGTCGAGGAGATTATCCACCACCTGGACAACTCGGAGGAGCTGCTGCCGACGGGGGAGAGACTGTCCTCGCGCCGCTTCCGCACCATCGGCATCGAACTGGGCCGCGGTACCGGATTCGATTCTCTGGGTTACCTGCTGGAGGAACCTTTCCGCACCGTGAACGGTGAGAAGCGCTTGCGTTCGGACTTCCTCAACGACGTCGGCAGCCGCGTGAGCTTCCAGGCCGGCCCGCTGTACGCGGCCATCCATGAGTCCATTTACGGCGGCGTGGGCGGCCAGGCTGTCACCGGCTGGGCGGCGCACCGCGTGCGGGAGGAATTCCCCGAGTTCGCCGAGGAGGGTACGTATCTGACCGGCGAGCACATCTTCCCCTGGCAATTCGATGAGGATCCGGCGCTGCGCCCCTTCAAGCAGGCTGCCGAGGAGCTCGCCGCCCACGAGTGGGCAAGCTCGCCGTATGACGCCGCCAAGCTTGCCGACGCCCCCGTTACCGCCTCCGCCGCCATCTACCTCGACGATATCTTCGTGCCCTTCGAGGATTCCCTAGCCACGGCGGAGACCTATCGCGACTTGCGCCCAGTGGTGACCAACCGCTTCCAGCACAATGGGATTAGTGAGGACGGCGCGGGGATTTTGGGCGAGCTCTTCCGGGCAGCTGACGAGCGTTAACGGGCGTCGAGTGCGTTCGGGGAGCAATCTCCCCCAAGATGTGGTGGTGGTCACCGTGTGGCACACTGGTTAGGAAAATCTAAATCGAGCAGAAAGGATAAGCCTATGGCCGGTCTCATCGTCATTGGCGTGATTCTCCTACTTATTATTGCCACCGCCTTCGACGGTTTCTTCATCGTCCGGACGAAGGAAGCCGCCATCATTGAGCGGATGGGTAAGTTCGTGAACGTTGCTCACGCGGGCTTGCACTTCAAGCTGCCCTACGTCGACCGCGTGCGCGCCAAGATCAGCCTGCAAATCCGTCAGCTCGATGTCATGGTGGAAACCAAGACCAAGGACAACGTCTTCGTTCAGATCCCCGTTGCCGTGCAGTATGAGGTAGTCCAGGGCAGCGAGCGCCAGGCCTTCTACACCCTGTCCAACCACGAGCAGCAGATCGTGGCCTACGTGCAGGACAATGTCCGTTCCTCCGTGGCAAACATGAATCTGGATGATTCCTTCTCTTCCAAGGACACCATCGCCCGCAACGTGGCGATGTCCCTGCGCGATAACATGGCCGCCTACGGCTGGAACTTCGTCAATACCCTGGTCACCGATATTCGCCCGGATGCCCGCGTGCGCGAGTCCATGAACTCCATTAACGCGGCGCAGCGTGAGCGCGAGGCAGCCGTAGCCCAGGCGGAGGCCGAGAAGATCCGCGTGGTCAAGGAGGCCGAGGGTGCGGCCGAGGCTAAGAAGCTGCAGGGTCGCGGTGTGGCTGACCAACGTAAGGAGATCGTCGAAGGTATTGCCCAGCAGTATGAGCTGCTGCGTGCTGCCGGCGTGCAGGAGAACCCCGAGACCCTTATGCTGGTCTCCCAGTACCTCGACGCCATGGTTGACGTAGCCGACCGCGCCCACACCAATGTGCTGTACATGCCGTCTAACCCGGGCGGCATGCAGGATCTCTTCGGTGGTATGCGCGATACGTTGCTGTCCACTAACGCTATTAACGAAGCCCCGAAGCCGAAGGTGCCGGCCGGCGAAGCAAAGCACAGCCGCGAGAACGCCGCTGCTGAGCGTCGCCGCCGTGAGGAGCAGGAGCGCCGCGAGCGCGATGAGCGTGCCCGCCGCGATGCTGAGCTGATGGAGCAGGCGCAGCGCGCCCAGCAACAGGCACAGGAGCAGGTGCAGAACGCACAGCAGGGCCAGGGCTTTGGTCAGTTCTCCGGCTTCCCGGCCCCGCCGCAGGGCAACAACCAGCCGCAGAGCGCGCGCGACTATTTTGACCAGTTGCGCAACCAGCTCAACAAGGACAACTAAAGACAGCTAAAACACACGAAGAGGGCCTTCCCGCAGTTTGGGAAGGCCCTCTTTTCGTTGCCCCTACACGGCGTATGGAGTGGCTAGGCACTGCGAATAATGAGACGCGGTGCCTGGCGCGCTACTTACTTGGTGTAGCCGATGTTCTCCACCTCGATGACGGCGAAGGAGTTGGCGCCGAAGTTCGCGATGTCCGGGCTGGTAGCCACCATGGCCGGGCCGTTGTAAATCGGCATAATGCCGAACTGACCCAGTGCTTCCTTCTCCAGCTTGTTGGCTTCCTTGATCTGCTCGTTTGGATCGGCGATCTGGGAGAGCTCGTCGATCTTCTTGTCCATCTCCGGGGTACCCGTGCCGGAGCGGTTGAGCTGGGAGCCGGAGCGGTAAATCTGGCCGAAGTAGGCCACACCGAACGGATCGCCGGAGGAGAAGCCCATGGGGAAGACATCAAAGTCATAGGAGGAGGTGATCTTGGAGAAGTCCGCGGACGGGCGCTCCTCCACCTTCAGGTCCACGCCGATGTCCTTCATCATCTTCTGGGTGGCGGTGGCCAGGGCCTTGCTGATGGAAGAATCACCCAACAGCGTGTAGCGCATGGACAGCTTCTTGCCGTCCTTCTCGCGGATGCCGTCGCCGCCTTCCTTCCAGCCGGCCTCGTCGAGCAGGGACTTGGCCTTCTCGGCATCGAACTTCACCACAGACCCGAAGTTGTCCTCGTAGCCCTCCTGGGTCTGGTACAGGTTGAAGGATCCCGGCAACTCCTCGGTGTAGCCGTTGAGGCCGTTGAAGCGGATGCCGGACAGCGTGGAGCGGTCGATACCGGTCATGATGGCCTCGCGGACCTTGGCATCGGAAAGAATCTCGTTCTTGGAGTTGAGAACGATGAGCGAGTTGGACGGGGCCATGGCGGTGCGGATCTCAATGCCCTGCATGTCCTTGACTGCAGCCAGGCGCTCCTTGTTGCCCACGCCGGTGGCGTCAATCTCGCCGGCCTTGAACGCGTTGATGGAGGCCTGATCCTCCATCTGACGGTAGGTCACCTTGTCCAGGAAAGGCTTATCGCCCCACCACTTCTCGTTCGGGACGAAGGTAGCGCTGCCGCTCTGGAAGTCAACGTTTTCAACCTTGAACGGGCCCGCGCCCCACTCTGGGTGGACCTCACCGAGGTAGGCTTCGTTGAACTTCTTGGCGGAGTCAATTTGCGGCGGGAGCAGGATGTTGAACAGACCCTGCCACCAGGGGTATGCCTGCTTGAAGGTGATGACGGCCTGCTTGTCGTTCTCACCTGGCTCGACGGACTCGATGAGCTCGTAGCCATCGGTGGAGGAGACGTTGGCCTCCTCGTCCTCACCGTTGTTGAACTTCCAGGTGTTCTCGAAGGCCTTCCAGTCAATCGGGGTGCCGTCGTTGTACTGGGCCTTCTCGTGGATGGTGTAGGTGACGACGGTCTTGCCGTCCTTCTCCTCGTCCTTGACGTCCGTGATGTAGTCATTGTTGACGTGGAACTCGCCGGATCCGTCGAAAAGACCGATCTGCGGGTTGTAGAACTTCCAGACGTCGCTGGTGTAGCGGGTACCGTCGGCCTGGAAGGGGTTCTGCTGCTGGGAGATCTCGGTGATGGCCAGGCGCAGCTCGCCGCCCTGCTTGAGCTCGGAGCGGTCCTTGGCGTTGTAGGATCCGTCCAGCTTGACGTCCAGCTTCTCGCCGGCTGCGGAGTTGCTGGAGTCCTTGGAGCCATCGGAGCTGCCGGAGCCGCCGTCGGAGGCGCAGCCGGTGAGAATGAGGGCAGAGGCGGTGACCACTGCGAGGGCGGTCCTGCGGAGCTTCATGTTCATTTTTGTGTCCTTTCGAGAGGAAACATGGAGACGGGGAGTATTTAGTTATAAGTCTTGCTAAGCCGGGGTTTCGGCGGGCTGGTAAATCTCGCGCACCCGGTCACGTTCCACGGCTGGGTCCGGCACCGGGATGGCGGAGAGCAGCGCGCGGGTATAAGCGTGTTGGGGGTTGTCGAAGACCTCGTCGGTGGGGCCGTATTCCACGAAATCGCCCTTGTACATCACCGCGACCTTGTCGGAGAGGTGGCGCACAACGGACAGGTCGTGGGCGACGAAGACCAGGGAGATCCCGAGGCGGTTCTTCAGATCGTGCAGCAGGTTGATGATGCCAGCCTGGATGGACACGTCGAGGGCGGAGACGGGCTCATCGAGCACCACGATGGAGGGGTTGGTGGCGAGCGCGCGGGCCAAGCCGATGCGCTGGCGCTGCCCGCCGGAGAAGTGTCCGGGGAAGCGGTCCACCTGGTGGGATTCGAGGCCGACGAGCTTCATCAGCTCAGCTACGCGCTGGCCGACGTCCCCCTCGTACCCCAGCGACTCCAGCGGCTCGGCGATGATCTCGCGGATGGTCATGCGCGGGTTGAGCGAACTCATCGGGTCCTGGAAGACGATCTGGATGTCCTTGCGCAGAGAGCGGCGTGCAGACGCGCTCAAACCAGAAGTATTGGTGCCATTAACCACGATGGTGGAGCCCTCTGGCGGGTTGAGGTCCATGATCTCCAGCAAGGTCGTGGTCTTGCCTGAGCCGGACTCGCCCACGATGGCGAAGCACTCGCCCTGGTGGACATCGAAGCTGACGTTCTTGACCGCGTGCACGGTGCCGACGCGGCGCTTGAGAATCGCTCCCTTGATAAGCGGGAAGTCCTTGACCAGGTTCTTGACCTCCAAGGTGACTGGCCGCTTCTCATAGGGTGTGTCACCCAGCGAGTCCGGAGAGATCGTGGGCAGCGGGTACATGCGTTCACCACCGATCGTGCCGTCCTTAATCTCATCGGAGCGCAGGCAGGAGGCGAAGTGGTTGGGGGCGTCGTCCAGCGCGCGCAGCTCCGGCTCCACGGTGCGGCACTCTGACTGCACTACGGGGCAACGGTCGGCGAAGGGGCATTCGGCTGCGACCTCGATGAGGCGCGGCGGAGTACCGGCGATAGGCGTGAGAGGCTCATCGGTGGCCTTGTCCACGCGCGGCGTGGAACCGAGAAGCCCGACGGTATAGGGCATCTTGGGGTTGTTGAAGATGGTGTCGACATCGCCGAGCTCCACCGGGCGTCCGGCGTACATGACGAGAACGTCGTCGGCGGTGCCGGCGACCACGCCCATGTCGTGGGTAATCATGATGACGGCCGCACCGGTTTCGCGCTGCGCAACCTTGAGCACCTCCAGGATTTGGGCCTGGATGGTGACGTCGAGGGCCGTGGTGGGCTCGTCAGCAATGATGACGCGCGGGTTATTCGCCATGGCGATGGCGATGACCACGCGCTGACGCATACCACCGGAGAACTCGTGCGGGAAGGACTTCACGCGCTTGTCCGCCTCCGGGATACCGACGAGTTCGAGCAGGCGAATGGCTTCCTTCTCGGCGTCCTTCTTGGAGATATCGCGGTGGGTTTGGAGTGCCTCGATGAGCTGGTCGCCGATGGAGAAAACCGGCGTCAGTGAGGAGAGTGGATCCTGGAAGATCATGGCGATGTCCTTGCCGCGGATCTTCGACATCTCCTTGTCGGACTTGCCGATGAGCTCGGTGCCGGCATAGACCACGGAGCCTTCCACCTTGGCGTAGTCGGGTAGCAGACCCATAACCGCGAGGGAGGTCACAGACTTACCGGAGCCGGACTCACCCACAATGGCCAGGGTACGGCCCGGCATGAGATCGAAGTCAACGCCACGTACGGCGTGGACGGAGCCAGCTTCCGAGGGGAAGGTGACGGACAGGTTGCGGACGGACAGGACCGGGTCGGCGGACCCGGCGGGACCGGTGGCGCGGCTGGCCGGGACGGCGTTGGCGGTATGCGCAGTATTCTGCGGGGTCATGCTCGGCCTCCAGAGTTCGAGTTGGGGTCAATGGCGTCGCGCAGACCGTCGGCGATGAACGCCATGGAGACGGTCAGCAGCGTGAGGATGCCTGCAGGGAAGTAGAAGAGCCAGGGTGAGGCCTCGACGGCGTTGGCGCCGCCGGCCAAGAGGGTGCCCAAGGAGACGTCGGGAAGCTTCACGCCCAAGCCCAAGAAGGACAGCGCGGTTTCCGACATGATGGTGGACACCACGCCCAGGGCCGCTTGGATGATGAGCAGCGAGCCGATGTTGGGCACCACGTGGCGGAAGATGGTGCGCAGGCGCGAAACACCCATGTAGTCCGCGGCGCGGACGTAGTCGTTCTCTCGCACACTCAGCGCCATAGCCCAGATAACACGTGCCGGGTACATCCAGCCGAAGGCAATAAGCACGACGATGAGCAGCTTCCAATCGCCGCCGGAATCGGAGACCACCAAGGCGATGAGCAGGAAGGTCGGGATGGCCAGCAGGAAGTGGATGACGGCCAGGATGACCTTTTCCACTGCGCCGCCGTACATGGCCGCGGCTGCGCCGATGAAGGCGGAGATCAGTGTGGAGGCTAGCGACACGATGAGCGCAATGATGAGCGAGCGGCCTAGGCCGTGGACGGTCTGCGCGAAGAGGTCGTTACCGGAGTCAGTCGTGCCGAACCAGTGCTCAGAGGAAGGACCGGTGGAGAGGTTGAAGAAGTCCGGCTCATCGAAAGCCCACGGGGTGAGGAAACTTCCGAAAATGGACAAGAGCGCGAGCAGCACGAAGATGACGAGTCCGATAGCAGCCGCCTTGTTGCGGAAGAAGCGGCGAACGTACAGCTTGAGCTTTGAGGTGCCGCGGAAATCGCTGCTGGAGTATTGCTTGCGCTGTGCGTCATCGACATCAACGCCAGAACCAAGCGCGGACTGTGCGCTGGGTTCGGTCTGCGGTGAAAAGTCAGCGGTGGCGGTATGCGGGCGCACGCCGAGGTTGTCAGCAGCGGAGTCGATGGCGAGATCGTTGCGGCGGTGGCGCTGCGGCTGGCGCGCTTCCGAGCGCGGCGACGTGGATTTCTTTTCTGGAGACATTTAGCTCACCCTTACTCGCGGATCGAGGGCTACGACGACGAGGTCAGCCAGAATTGCGGAGAAGGCAATCATGACGGCACCGAAGGCGGCGACGGCGGTGGTGCCGTTGACGTCGTTGCGGCTGATGGTTTCGATGAAGTACTGGCCCATGCCCTTCCATGCGAAGATGGTTTCCGTCATGATGGCGCCGGTGAAGATGCCGGGAACGGAGAAAGCCACGGAGGTCGCAACCGGGATGATGGAGGTGCGCAGGGCGTGCTTGCGAATAGCCTGCGCACGGGTCAGGCCCTTGGCGCGGGCGGTGCGCACATAATCGGCGTTCAGGTTATCCAGCAGCAAGGTGCGCTGCATCATGTGATACCCGGCGTAACTGATGATGATGAGGGAAATGGACGGCAGGATGAGGTGCTGCGCCATATCCAGAAGTTTGGGGAAGAAGCCCTCGACGCCGAGGCTGGACGCGCCCGTCACATAAACCACGCGGTGGCCGGTGACGCGGTTGATCCACAGGCCACCGGCAACAACCAGAATGGAGGCGACGACCACGTGGGTGTTCATCGTGATGATGGAAACACCCTGCCAGAAGCGGTCAGCCGCTTTGTATTGGCGGGAAGCGGTGTAGACACCGAGGCCAACGCCGATGATGACGGAGAGGATTGTGGCGACGAGCAGCAGCTGCGCCGAGACGAGCGCGCGGTGAGCGATTTGCGCGCTGACCGGGTCGCCGAGAGGGGAGGTACCCCAGTCCCAGTGGAAGAGAATGTTAGAGAGCCAGCCCCACCAGCGCTCAATAAGCGGGGTCTCAGGATTGAGTCCGAGCGGAGTGAGGATGCGGCCGATTTCTTCCGGCTCGAGTGGTGGGTTGCGGCCGACATAATTTGATCGGGGATCAAGGAAGGTTGCGGCCAGGAGATACGCGATATTAGTCGCGAGGAAGATGACTACCAGCCAGCTGGCGGTCTTCTTGATGATGTACTTGAACATCACTATTCCTTCGCAGGGTTTGTCTCGGCAGATTCGGTGAGTATGGCGGCCGATAAGAGTTAACGGCACTCATGTGACCTAGACCTCAGGCTAGGTGCTGTGTCACATATTAAAAGAAATGTGAGACAGGAGAGGAATAATGATTGTTTTTGTTTCATGGGGGTACTCCCCGCGTGTGAAAACTTTGTATTAATTACATATTAATTGGCCTATAGAAATCTGCAAGCAGGGGAGTGTCGGTGCAGGGACTGAGAGCTTCTTTGGGCTCACAAATCGTGCCTGATTGCCTGGGTGGGAGTGAATAATATGCGCATAGTTTGGGGGTAGTGTGCAGGGGGATTGTGCTGAATAGATAAGGGGTAAGGAACGCTCAGCAAGCATGCAGGAGCCGGCTTAGCGCATCTTTTTCTGCCTCCGTGACCCAGATTTCATAGACTGCTTTTACCTCGACGATGCGACGCGCATACTCACAGCGAAAACCTTTGTTGGGCGGCAGCCACGTGGCGGCATCGCCAGCGCCTTTCTGCTGGTTGAGAGGACCATCGACGGCAAGGAGATTGCGGGGATCATTGGCAAAGTTGCGGCGCTTCTCGGGTGACCATTGCTGGGCGCCTTTCTGCCAGGCGTCGGCCAGCGCCACAACGTGATCGATCTGCACTGCACTCGAGGTCTGCACCCCGCGCTGAAACTCAATGTCCTGGCCCGAATAAGGATCATGCAAGGTGCCGGCGAGCGCCACACAGTCGTGGGTGCCTTCCTTGAGCACGAGGCTCTCCGGATCCAAGTCCCTGCGGAGGATATCGTTGCGGGTATCGCAGCCGTTGTGGCCAAACTCCACCGAGACGTCATCGGACCAAGCCTGGCCGAATTCCTCACGCTCATAGTCGGTCATGGGAGCGCGGCCCTTGACCTTCAGAGAATCTAGGGCGGCGAGCGCTTCGGCTATGCCCGGCGCAATGTCTGGCGGGGGCGTGGCTTCGTCGGAGTGTTCTTCTGTGGGGGCTTCTTGTGTGGGCGCCGCTGTTGTTGTGGAAGCACTCGGCCCCGCCGCTGGGGGAGCAGCCGGGGAGGGAAGGAGCAGGCCGATCGCCACGAGCACAGCCACCGCGGCGTTGAGCAGCGCGGCGATGAAGAACGGGGTACGAGAGGCCATGACGCATTGATCCTAGTAGGTAGAATCGGCACACGGTATGAGTATCGATATGTTCTTTGACGACTACCTCGCCGAGCGCGGCCTTACGCGCTCGGCGGAGGTCATCCCGGATCACGCCTGCCAGGTCTTTTGCGGTATGCCGGAGCCGACATCGCATCCTTCCCTCGATGAGGCCGCGCAGCTTGTTGCGCGCACTTTGGGGGAGTAGCGCAGGTGTCTGATTTCCACGTCTCTGTGCCTTTGTCCGCGCGCCTAGACGCCGAGCTTTTCGCACTCTTTTTCTCCGGGCAAGGCTATGCCTGGCTGCCGACGCTGCGCAGTGCCCTCGCTGCCGGCGTGCGACCGCAACTGGCTGAGTACCTCGCCGAGGCAGAAGAACTCCTCGCTCCGCTGGAGGACGAGCTTGTGCCCGCCGCGCCACGCGGTTTTGACCCTCTGGCCTGGGCGGACGAGGAGCCTGCGTGGGCGCACGCGCTTGCCGACGCCTCGCTTTCCACCCCCGGCATTCTCACCGCTCAGCTGGCCGTACTCGAATGCTTGCGCGCGCACGGAGTAGAACTCGACGACGCCGTCACCAGCATTGGTCACTCCCAAGGCGTACTCGCCGCAGCGGTGGTGGAGAAGCGCATGAGACCAGCGGAGGCCCTGGCGCTGGCACGCCTCATCGGTGCAGCCATGACGACTACCGCGCGCAGCGCTGGGCTCATACGCACCCCGCAGGGCGCGCCCATGGCGGCGGTGACGGGCGCGACGAGACAGCAACTGCGCGAAGTCGGAGCACACATCGGGCTCGACAACGGCCGTGGGCGCTTCGTCATCGTCGGAACACCGGCTGAGCTTTCCCGGGTGAAGGCCGTGCTGCAGGAGAGCTCGGCCCTTACAGAAGGAGCGGAAAAAGAGTCAGCCGCCGTCGTTGTCACCGACCTTGAGGTTTCAGCCGCATTCCACCATCCCACCATGCAGTGTGCGGTGGATCAGGTAGAAAGCTGGGCGGGGCGAATTGGCTTGGAGCCAGAGTCCACCGCGCAGCTCGCGCGCGCAGTGCTCACGGACTACGTGGACTGGCCCGAGCGCATTGACTCGGCGCTCGAAGCCGGGGCTCGCTGGATATTAGAAGTGGGGCCTTCCCGCGGGGTGGAGCCGTTGACGCGGGACATTGTTGCTGGACGCAGCGTGGGCACGCTTGCCATAGGGGCAGCGGAGGGACTGGCCCAGCTCGTGGAGCCGGGCCGCGCACCGTCTCTGCCCCGCGCGTGGTCCGAGTGGACACCGCGCGTTGAAAACGGGCGTCTGGCGACTGCCTTTACACGGGCCACCGGCTACTCACCAGTCATGCTCCCCGGGATGACCCCCACCACGGTGGACCCAGGCATCGTAGCCGCAGCCGCCAATGCCGGGCACTGGGCGGAGCTGGCCGGCGGGGGACAGCACACCGATGGCATCCTGAAGGAGAACCTGCATACCCTGGGCCGGATGCTGCAGCCCGGGGTGAATGCCCAGTTCAACGCGCTGTACCTCGCGGCTTCCCAGTGGCGTCGCCAGATCGAGGGGCCGAACTCGATTCTGCGAGCACGCGCAGCAGGAGCACCCATCAACGGAGTGGTGATTTCCGCTGGCATTCCGCCCGTGGAGGAGGCCGTGGAGCTGGTGGAGAAGCTCCACGCCAAGAACATCCCCTGGGTCGCCTTCAAACCGGGAACTTCGGCGCAGGTGGAGGAGGTACTCCGTATTGCCGATGCTCTCCCCGAGACCACCATCATCATGCAACTGGAAGGTAGCGCGGCCGGTGGCCACCACTCCTTAGAAGGTCTCGATGAGGTCCTCGTTGCTACTTACGCGCGGATCCGTGAGCGCGACAATATTCTCCTCGCCGTTGGCGGGGGAATCGGCACCCCGGCGCGTGGCGCGGAGTACCTGCTTGGTACGTGGGCGCAGCGCTTCGGCCTGCCCGCAGCCCCCGTCGATGCCATCATGGTGGGCACCGCTGCCATGGCGGCGAGAGAATCCACCGCATCCGAGCCGGTAAAACAGGCGCTCGTTGCCGCGCACAGTAGGGGTGTTGTGTCGGGCCGCTCGGACCTGGGTGCGGACATCCATGAGCTGGACAATTCCTTTGCCCGCGCCGGGCGCCTCCTCGATGAGGTGGCCGGCGATGCCGCGGCCGTGGAAGCACACCGCGCGGAGATCATTGAAGCCATCGGGCGCACGTGCAAGCCCTACTTCGGCGACCTCGATGAGATGTCCTATTCCGAGTGGCTGCAGCGCTACCTCGAGCTGTCCTACCTGGATGGCTGGGTCGATGAATCCTGGTTAAGCCGATTCACGCGCATGGCGGCTCGCGCCGAATCCCGACTTCACCCGACCGATCACGGCGAGATTGCGCTATGCGTTGAGGTTGACCGCGAGAACCCGGCTGAGGCAATTGCTCAGCTAACCGAAATCTACGGTGACGCCGCGCTGCACCCGACCGATGCCGCGTGGTTCATTCAGCTCGTGGATGGACCGGGCAAACCCGCAAACTTTGTGCCGGTCATTGATTCCGACGTACGCCGCCGCTGGCGCCGCGACACCTTGTGGCAGGCTCACGATGAGCATTACGAGGCCGACGAGGTCTGCATCATCCCCGGCACGGCGGCTGTTGAGGGAATCGAGCAGGCCAACGAACCGGTGGCACAGATACTAGGCCGCTTCGAGCAGGCGGCGCTTGCGCTTCTCGACGACTCCAGCGAGGAGCCTGTCTTAAGTAATGAAGAGCTCATCCGCCGAGCCCCGGGCCTAAATTGGGCGGGGCGCGAGCAGCCCAACCCCCTGCGTCTTGGGCTTGATGGGGCCGAGCTGGACACTGCGGTCGACGACACCATGTGGTTGACCGTTCCTTTTCACTCCGGAGCTGAGCTGCGCGTTCGCATCACTCCGCCGCGCGTTCCGGGTGCCTCACCACTCGTTAAGGTCGAGGATGCTGAATCCGCCATGCGGGATCTGCTGCGCCAGGCCCTCGGCGGTGACCTACCTGAGGTTGATTCGGGGGCCGCAACAATCAGCGCTCACCTCAGCGCCACCGACATTGCCCACTATGGTGCGGTGACGAGCGGGGAAATGAGCGCTGCTGTCTCGCCCGATATCCTCGTTGGCCGCGCCTGGCCGGCGCTCTTCGCCGTCCTGGCCAGTGCCCACACAGAGTCCGGGGAGCCGGTGGTGGAGGGCTTCCTTGACCTCGTCCACCTTGAGCATTCGCTGAGCCTCAAGTCAGACACCTGGGAGCTGCTTCGCAGCAGCGCCGCCCTGGGCTGCGAGCCCTTGGCACTGAACTACACCGCAGCACTGAAAGACGTTCGCGATACGCCCTCGGGGCGCCTCATCGACGTGAGCGTTGCTGTCGCCGCCGCGGTAGGCGGCGGCGAGCGCGAATTTGCGCAGTTGCACGAGCGCTTCCTTATTACCGGGCGGCGCGGTGATGCCCCGCTCGAGACCGCGGGCGCCACAGCTCAAGGCTCGCAAGAAAACAGCGCAGAGCCGTCCTTCCGTGAGACACCGCGCTCCTTCCGCCACCGCACCAGCGCTGTGGCACCGGAATCCTTGCGCCCCTTCGCCGTGGTCACGGGGGATAGGAACCCCATCCACCTGTCATCGAACGCAGCGGCATTGGCGGGGCACCGTGAAGGCCCCATCGTCCACGGCATGTGGACCTCGGCGCTGGCGCAAGCAGCCGCGGCTTTCGACGGCGCTCGCGTTCTCGAGTGGTCCGCTACCTGGCTTGCACCCGTGCTGCCGGGCAGTGAGGTGGAGTTCGAGGTGGAACGGGTGGGCGTCGACAAGCGCGGCGGCTACGGCGAGGTCCGCAGCGTGACCGCCACCAGCCAGGGCGTTCCGGTGCTGCAAGCGCGAGCGACGATGAGCAGTCCCACCACCTTCTACGCCTTCCCCGGCCAAGGCATTCAATCCCCGGGGATGGGGATGAAGGACTATGCGGAGTCCGCAGCGGCGCGCGCCGTGTGGGAGCGTGCGGACCAGCACACGCGGCAAGGCTTGGGCTTTTCCATCCTGGAGATCGTCCGCCACAACCCCGACACCGTGGTGGTGGATGGTGAGACCTTCACCCACCCGGAAGGCGTGCTTTATCTGACGCAGTTCACGCAGGTGGCCATGGCGACGCTCGGCTGCGCACAGATCGCGGCACTCAAGGAATCCGGGGTCCTCGAGCACGGTGCTTTCTTCGCGGGCCACTCGGTGGGCGAGTACAACGCCCTAGCCGCTTATGCCGAGGTCCTGTCCTTGGAGGCGGTCCTGGACATTGTTTATGTCCGCGGCCTGACCATGCACCGTCTGGTCGAGCGCGATTCCGCAGGCCAGTCGCTCTATGGTTTGGCGGCGCTGCGCCCGCACAAGATGGGGATGAGCGCGAGCGAGGCCTTCGCCCATGTCGCCCGTGTGGCCGCAGAGACCGGCGAGTTCCTTGAGGTGGTCAACCACAATATTGCCGGGCGCCAATACGCGGTCGCCGGGACGAAGGCGGGGCTGGATGCGCTGGCGAGCGACGCCGAGCGGCGCGCCCCTGGGCAACGTGCCGTCATCCCCATCCCGGGGATTGACGTGCCCTTCCACTCCTCCCGCTTAGTGGGCGGCGTGGCGGATTTCCGCGCGCACCTCGACGCACTCATCCCTGAAGAGACCAACCTCGACGTGCTGGTGGGGCGCTATATTCCTAACCTCGTAGCGCGGCCCTTCGCGCTGAGCCGCGAGTTCGTGGAGTCCATCGCAGAAGTGGTGGACTCGGAGCCTATCGCAGAGATCCTGGCGGACTTCGATGGTGCCATGGCGAGCCCGGCGCGTCTTGGTCGAACCCTGCTTATCGAGCTTTTGGCCTGGCAGTTTGCCTCCCCGGTGCGCTGGATAGAGACCCAGGACCTGCTCCTTGGTCAGCTCGGCGTGGAGCGTTTCATCGAGGTTGGCGTTGGCACCGCGCCCACGCTGACCAACATGTTGGGCCAAACCCTGCGGCTTCCCCAGTATGCGGGCAGCACAAACATCGAGGTGCTCAACTACGAGCGCGACCGCGGGCGAGTCTTTGCCGAAGACGCCGAGCCGGTACCCGAGTCAGCAGCGCAGGGTTCTGCAAACACCGTCGAAGCACAGATGGAAGAGCCTGAGTCGAGGCAGCCATCCGAGAGCGCACACCAGCAAGAAACAGTGCACGCCCCGCGCGAGGAGGCCCCAGCCGCCGTCGAGGATCTTCCGCTCAGCGTGCACCAGGCTCTTGAGATGCTCATTGCGCTGTGGACGAAGGTCCGCCCCGATCAGATGGCCGCGACCGATTCCATCGAAACCCTCGTGGAAGGAGTGTCCTCCCGCCGCAACCAGCTGCTCGTTGACCTCGGCGTGGAGTTTGGTATCAGCGCCATCGAGAATGCCGCGGACGCACCCATCCCGCAGCTGGCGGAGAGCGTGGCGCAGCGCGCGCCGGGCTACGCAACGTTTGGGGAGGTCCTCGCGGAGCACGTCGCGCAGGCTCTCACCCGGCTGACCGGGCCCGCGGGCAAGAAACCGAGCTACGTGGCCGAGCGCGTGAGCAGTACCTGGGGATTGGGCCCGGGCTGGGCCGATCGCGCTATTACACAGCTGGTCCTGGGCACGCGCGAAGGATCCTCGCTGCGCGGCGGAGAGCTGGCTAGTCTGCCCATGACCGGCGTGGCATCGGCGGCTGAGCTCGATGCGCTCATCGACGCCGCCGTGCGCGCCGCCGGCGAGCGCGAAGGAGTCTCGCTGCACAAGGCCGTAGCAGCAACGCCACACGAGACCGTGGACCCGGAGGCGGTGCGCACTTATACCGAGCGCCTTGAAGCGGCGCTGGAGGACTCCGCCCGCGCGGCACTCGCCGCCTTGGGGCGCGAGGAGGCCCCGACTGAGCAGGTTGAGGACACCGTGCACACGGAGCTGGAGCAGCTCGTTGCAGCGGAGCTCGGCCCGGACTGGCAGCAGCGCGTCGCCCCCGCTTTTGATGCTCGCAAGGCAGTGCTTCTCGATGACCGCTGGGCCAGCGCCCGCGAGGACATCGCCCGCGCGGCGGCTGCCGGGGAAGCAGAACCCGAGCTGGACGTGCTGGGCGCCGGCGAGGAGGTTGCGCTCCTGGCCGAGCACTTCGGCTATGAGGACCTAGCCCGCGATGCCCGCACCCCGGCCGACGGGTTGCTCTTCGACGGGCAGGTGGCTGTGGTGACGGGTGGCTCGCCAGGTTCGATTGCCGCCGAGCTCATCGGCGAGCTGCTCGCGGAAGGAGCGACCGTGATTGCGACGACCTCCCAGCTAAGCCACGAGCGCTTGGAGATTTATAAGGAGCTCTATCGCAGCCGTGCCGTCGGCGCGGCAGCACTGTGGGTGGTTCCAGCGAACCTTAATTCCTTCGCGGACGTGGATGCGCTCGTGGAATGGATTGCGGCGGAGCACACCGCCACCGTAGGTGGCGAGTCCGTGCAACTGAAGCCGGCCTACGTGCCGGACCTGCTCTTGCCCTTCGCCGCGCCGCGCGTTACCGGTACCCTCCAGGATGCCGGTGCGGGGGCGGAGTCCCAGATGCGTCTGCTGCTGTGGTCGGTAGAAAAACTCATTGCGGCGCTCTCCGCCGTGGGCGCGGATACCCACGTGGGCCACCGGTTACACGTGGTGCTGCCGGGCTCACCCAACCGCGGGCGCTTCGGCGGCGATGGCGCATATGGCGAGGCTAAGGCCGCCCTCGATGCCTTGGTCAACCGCTGGTCTTCCGAGCAATCCAGCTGGGGAGCGCGCACCTCGCTGGTACACGCCCACATCGGGTGGGTGCGCGGCACCGGCCTGATGGGCGGCAACGATCCGCTGGTTGCGCAGGTGGAGGCCCGCGGCGTGCGGACCTTCTCGGCGAAGGAGATGGCGGTGCAGCTTCTCGACGCCACCGCCTCCCCCGACATCCGCGCCCAGGCGGCGTCCTCACCGCTGAGCGTTGACCTCACTGGCGGGCTGGCCGAGGCCGAGCTAGACCTAGCCGCGCTTGCCCGGGATTCACAGTCAGAGGATGCAGATGCATCGAGCGCAGCTGCTAGATCGGGCGAAGAGAAGGCTCCGCGAACGGCGAAGGCCCTGCCGAATGTGTTGAAGCCTGCAAAGTGGACCAGCCCCGACTTCAGTGGGGTAACGCAGACTCTCGAGGACATGGTGGTCATCGTCGGCGCGGGCGAGCTGGGCCCGCTGGGCTCATCGCGCACTCGCTATGAGGCGGAGGTCGGCGGAGACCTGTCCGCCGCCGGAGTGCTGGAGCTGGCGTGGAGCCGCGGGCTCATCAGGTGGGATGAGCGCACGGCCGGCTGGCTGACAGTCGAAGGGGAGGAGATAGCGGAGGAAGACGTCTACGCGCGCTTCCACGACGAGGTCCTCGCCGGGATTGGCGTGCGCCGCTTCCACGATGACTTCGGCCCGCACCTGCCTATGGTGGATAACCTCGCGCCCGAGCTGACCACCATCTACTTGGAGAAGCCGCTGAGCTTCACCGTGGGGGATGAGGCGACAGCGCGCAGTTTCGTCGATAGCTGCGAGGGAGCCACGCTGCGCCGCGTCGATGGCGCGACAGGTGAGGTCGAATGGCAGGTCACCCGGCCCGCCGGCTCCGCGGTGCGGGTTCCGCGGCGCGTGGCCATGACCCGCTTTGTCGGCGGCCAGATACCGCAGGGCTTCGACCCACAGGTCTACGGCATCCCCGCGGACATGGTGGATAACCTCGACCGCCTCGCCCTGTGGAACTTGGTGTGCACCGTGGATGCCTTCCTCTCCGCAGGCTTTAGCCCGGCCGAGCTCTTGGCCCACGTCCACCCGGCGCGTGTGAGCTCCACCCAGGGAACCGGCATGGCGGGCCAGGAGGCGTTGCGCTCGCTGTACGTCGATAAGCTGTTGGGCCAGCCGCGCCCCAATGACATCCTGCAGGAAGCGCTGCCCAACGTCATTGCCGCGCACGTGATGCAGTCCTATGTCGGCGGCTATGGCCAGATGGTGCACCCCGTGGCCGCCTGTGCCACGGCGGCGGTGTCGGTGGAGGAGGGCGTCGACAAGCTGCGCCTGCACAAGGCCGATTTCGTGGTGGCCGGAGGCGTTGACGCCCTGTCCATCGAGGGGATTACCGGCTTTGGTGACATGGCGGCCACGGCCGATAGTGCCGAGATGGCGGCGAAGGGGATTGAGCACCGCTTCTTCTCCCGCGCTAACGACCGCCGCCGCGCCGGCTTCGTGGAATCCGAAGGCGGTGGAACCATCCTGCTTGCGCGGGGAACCTTTGCGGCACAGATGGGGCTGCCGGTCCTCGGCGTGGTGGGCTTTGCCGAGTCCTTCGCCGACGGCGCGCACACCTCCATCCCCGCGCCGGGCATGGGTGCACTCTCAGCAGCGCGGGGCGGCACAAACTCCCGCCTGGCCCGCTCGCTGAAGGCCCTCGGCGTGGGCGCGGACGATATTGCGGTGGTGTCGAAGCACGATACGTCCACCAACGCCAACGACCCCAACGAATCTGACCTGCACGAGCGCATCGCCGCAGCCCTCGGCCGCAGCCCCGGCAACCCGCTGTATGTGGTTTCGCAGAAGAGCCTGACCGGGCACGCCAAGGGCGGTGCCGCAGCCTTCCAGCTCGTCGGTCTGACTCAGGCGCTGCGTAGTGGAGTCCTCCCACCGAACCGTTCGCTCGACTGCGTCGACCCCGCGCTGCGCCGCCACCCGCACCTGGTGTGGCTGCGCCAACCGTTGGACCTGCGCCGCACCCCGCCGAAGGCCGGCTTGGTGACCTCGCTGGGCTTCGGTCACGTATCCGCCCTCATTGCGCTCGTGCACCCCGGTGCGTTTTATGCCGCGCTGGTGCGTGAGCGGGGTGAGGTCGAGGCCGAAGCCTGGCGCTCAGCCGCTACCGATCGCGAGCGGCGTGGTCTGCGGCGCCTGGAAAAAGCCATGCGCGATGGAACAGCGCTGTACGAGCGGCCGGTGAACCGAAACCTGGGGGAGGGCACAGCCGCCGAGGTAGCAGAACGCGAAGCCGCAGTGCTGCTGAGCGAGTCCGCGCGCTTGCGCGGAGGCACCCTGGATCCGGAGGGAGGAAACACAACACAACGGGGGTAGCGGGCGCTAGAGTATCCCCAGCGTGCACCCTCTGGAACGATAAAGAAGCAGGTCAGACGGGTTGGAGAAGTCCCCCAATCTGGGGCACCATGCAAGGGTGAATAAAGCTAAGAAGCCACTACTAGGCCTTATTTCGGTAGCCGCTGCCACCCTTCTTGCCGCCTGCTCCGCCACCGGTGGTGCTCCCCGTCCCGAAGCTGACGGTGAGCTAGCCGGTGGCGTCGACACCGAGCGTCTTGTCGTCGCCATGATTTCCCACGGCGCGCCGGGAGATACGTACTGGGACCTCGTGCGCAAAGGTGCGGAGGATGCCGCCCGCAAGGACAACATCGAGCTGCGCTACTCCTCCGACCCGGAAGCGCCCAACCAGGCTAACTTGGTGCAGTCCGCCATCGATTCCGGCGTGGACGGCATCGCCGTGACCATGCCTAACTCTGGGGCGATTGGCCCTGTGGCCAAGAAAGCTGCGGATTCCGGCATCCCCACCGTGGGGCTTAACGCCGGCATGGATGATTACCAGAAGTACGGCATGAGCGCCTTCTTCGGCCAAGAGGAAAAGGTCGCCGGCACCAAGGCCGGTGAGCGCCTCAAGGACGATGGCGCCAAGCACGTTCTGTGCGTCATCCACGAGCAAGGCAACTCTTCTCAGGAGTCGCGCTGCGCCGGCGTGAAGGACGGCCTGGACAACGGCAAGGTGGAGATCCTCTACGTCAACGGCAAGGATCTGACCTCCGCGCAGTCCACCATTAACGCGAAGCTGAGCCAGGATCCTTCCATCGATTGGATCATGGCGCTGCAGGCCTCCGTGGCTATGCGCTCCGCCGACGCGGTTGCCGACGCCTCCTCCAAGGCCAAGGTCTCCACGTTCGACACCAACGCCGAGCTTGTCGGAGCCATCGCGGACAACCGCATCGAGTGGGCCGTCGATCAGCAGCCCTATATGCAGGGCTACCTCGCCGTGGACTCGCTGTGGTTGGCACACCGCAACGGTTCCACGATGGGCGGCGGCCGCCCCGTGTACACCGGTCCCTCCTTCGTGGATTCCACCAACGTGGACATCATCTCCGAATCCGCTAAGGCAGGTCTGCGATGAGCGACAGCGCTACTGCATCAGACGAGGCGCTATCTAGCCCCTCCGATACCCGCCTGACCCGCCGCAGCGGCTTCGCGCGGCTCATCCGCCGCCCAGAGCTAGCCAGCTTGCTCGGCGCGGTGGTCATCTTCGTCCTCTTCATGATCGTGGCGCCCGCCTTCCGCTCAGTGGAGGCCTTCTCCACGGTGCTCTACGCCAGCTCCACGCTGGGCATTGTGGCCCTAGCGGTGGGCCTGCTCATGATTGGTAATGAGTTTGATCTATCCTCCGGCGTAGCGGTGACCTCCGCGGCGCTCGTGGCCACCATGCTCAACTACAACTTCCACCTAAACTCGTGGGTGGGCGTGGGGCTGTCCCTCATCACCGCACTGGCCATCGGTGCGCTCAACGGCTTCCTCGTGGTGCGCACCAAGATCGATTCCTTCCTTATTACGCTGGCGGCATTCCTCATGCTGCAGGGCCTCAACCTGGCGATTACCAAGCTGGTCACCGGCCAGGTTGCCACCCCGACTATCTCGGACATGGAAGGCTTCGGCTCTGCTCGCGTCATTTTTTCCGGCACCATCCACATCGGCAGCTTGAGTATCCGCGCCACCGTTATCTGGTGGATCCTCTTCGTCGCCATCGCCTCGTGGGTGCTCTACAAGACGCGCTGGGGTAACTGGATCTTCGCCGTTGGTGGCGACGATGAAGCCGCCCGCGCCGTCGGCGTTCCCGTGCGCCGCGTCAAGGTGGCGCTGTTCATGCTCGTCGGCTTCGCGGCGTGGTTCGTGGGCATGCACACCCTCTTTGCCTTCGACTCCATCCAGGCCGGCCAGGGCATTGGTAACGAGTTCCTCTACATCATCGCCGCGGTCATCGGCGGTTGTTCCATGACCGGCGGGCGCGGTACTGCGGTGGGCACCGCCATCGGCGCGCTTATCTTCGGCATGACCAACCAGGGCATCGTGTACGCCGGCTGGAACCCCGACTGGTTCAAGTTCTTCCTCGGCGCCATGCTGCTCTTCGCCGTGCTCACGAACACCTCGGTGGCTAACTTTACGAGGAAGCGATAACCATGATTGAGCTGCACGATATTTCCCAAACCTTCGGCAACTTCCACGCCCTGCGCGGTATCAACCTCAGCGTCAAGGAAGGCGCAGTGACCTGCGTGCTGGGTGATAACGGCGCGGGCAAGTCCACGCTGATCAAGATCCTCGCCGGCCTCAACCAGCCCACGGGCGGCACCATCACCGTCGATGGGGAAGAGGTGAACTTCGCCAGCCCCCGCGATTCCCTTGATGCCGGAATTGCCACCGTGTACCAGGATTTGGCGCTGGTGCCCTCGCTATCGGTGTGGCGCAACTTTTTCTTGGGCCAGGAACTCACCGGGGCGCTGGGGAGCTTGCGCGAGGAAGAGATGAAGCGCATTACGCATGACCAGCTGGCCGAAATGGGCATTGAGCTTGGCGACGTCTCCGTGGAACTCTCTGCCCTCTCCGGTGGCCAGCGCCAAGTAGTCGCCATTGCTCGCGCCATCTACTTCGGCGCGCGCTACATCATCTTGGACGAGCCGACCGCCGCTCTTGGTGTGAAGCAGTCGGGCATGGTGCTGCGCTTTATCGACGCCGCCCGCGAACGCGGCATGGGCGTGGTGTTCATTACGCACAACCCGCAGCACGCCTACCTTGTGGGCGATCATTTCATCGTGCTCACGGTGGGGCAGATGTCGCTGGATGCCTCCAAGGAAGAGGTCACGCTGCCGGAGCTGACCCAGTGGATGGCCGGCGGCGACGAGCTGGAGGAGCTCAAACAGGAGCTGGCGCGCTAGGCCACAGTAGGCGCAACTAAGCTGGCCTGCATGACTATGAGTGGCGTGAGCCTGGGCACGGATCTGGTGCACATCCCCTCCTTTGCCCAGCAGCTGGAGCTCCCCGGAACGCGCTTTGCGCGGGTCTTCAGCTCCTCCGAGTTGCGTGTGGCACAGGCCCGTGGACTGAGAGGTGCTGCCCGCGCGCAGCACCTCGCAGGGCGCTGGGCGGCGAAGGAGGCCTTCATCAAGGCGTGGTCGCAAGCGCTTTACGGGCATCCGCCGGTCCTAGCGGAGGAGGCCGTGGACTGGGCCGAGATTGAGGTCCGCCCCGATGCGTGGGGCCGCGTAACACTCGAGCTGCGGGGCGAGATTGCCCGCCTCACGCGAGAATCCCTGGGGGATTTTTCTACGGCGCTGTCCATCAGCCACGATGGTGATTACGCCACCGCTGTCGTGCACCTTTCGCGCTAAACGCGCCTGGCTTCGCTGGGTTTGGCTAGGCGCTCGTGGCGATGGCGAAGAGATAAGCGATGAGCATGCGCTTAACTTCTTCCACCACGCCATCGAAGCTCTCCTCCGAGCGCATGGTGCTGTAGTTAAGCAGCGAGACCACGGTGTGGACGAGGAAGGCCGCAATCTCCACCCGGGCGGACTCGTCCATGCCTTGGGCAAGTGGTTCGATGATCTCGGCGATGGGTTTGAGCAGAGAAAGCTCCGTATCAGCGGCCGTGGCGCGGGTGGCCGGCGTGGACTGCACGGCATGCCACACCGCGCGGCGCGAGCGGTCCTCGCGCCAGACCCGCGCCATGCGATCAATGAACTCCTCGAGAAAGTCCGGCCACTGCAGGGCCGGCACGCGCTGGGAAAAACGCTCAACCTCCGCCAGCATTTCGGCGGTGTCTTGGCGGTCGAGCTCGCAGATCAGCACGTACTTGTTGGCGAAGTATTGATACAGCGTGCCAATCGGCACTTCCGCACGGCGCGAGACCTCGTCGAAAGTGAAAGACTCGAAGCCATGGTCCACGAGCGTCTGACGCGCGCAGGACAAAATCCGGTCATACTTGGCCCGGCTGCGTGCCTGCGCTGGGCGACGCCTCGGGACTAGAATCTCCGGTGACTTCGAGCTGGATTCCACGGTTTAGTTGAGCCCCTTGAGCACGCGGGCGACGTGGCCGGTGGCTTTGACGTTGTACATGGCTTGGCCAATGGTGCCGTCTTCCTCGACGAGGAACGTGGAGCGGATAACACCCTGGACTACCTTGCCGTAGTTCTTCTTCTCACCGAAAGCGCCGTACGCAGTCATGACCTCCTTGTCGGGGTCAGAGAGCAGCGGGAAGTTCAGCTCGTGGTCCTCCCGGAACTTAGCTAGGGCCTCGGGCTTGTCGGGAGAGATGCCCACCACGGCGATGTTCATGCCATTGAGCTGCTCCAAGCTATCGCGGAAGTCGCAAGCTTCCTTCGTGCAGCCAGGGGTGTTGGCGCGCGGATAGAAGTAGACCACCACGCGCTGGCCGGCATAGTCACTCAGACTTACGGTGTTGCCGGCATCATCGCTCAAGGAAAAAGCGGGAGCCTTGTCTCCTACGGATAGTCGTTGTGCTTCAGTCATGCTGTCTACCTTACCGTGCTCGACCATGGGGCTCTTTCGCGAATCTAAGTCTGCTCGGTGCAGCATGGGTGAGACAAAGCATGGCCAACTCTGCAGGGGAGCTGGTGGTCAATGTAGAATGTCGACGTTAGAACCACAACGGTTAGAAAGACACTAACCACAACAACACCGAACGAAGTCAAAATTCAGGAGATTCACGTGGCACGCAACATTGATGATATCCGGCGCGACATCGAGCGCACCCGCCGTCAGCTGGCTAGCACCTTGGATGAGCTCGCTGATCGCAGCAAGCCGCAGAACTTCGTTGAGGACGCGAAGGGGGCGGCCACCCAGAAGCTGCAGGAGCGCAATGTGCAGATGGCGCTCGCCGGCGTTGGTGCGGCCGTCGTAGGCCTCATCGCTTTTTCCGTCTTCCGCTCTAAGCGCCGTAAGTCCGACATCAAGGAGCTGCAGCGCCTGCTCGCTGAGCGTCGCTAGAGCCGGTTAGCGCCGTTGGGCGCGACTGCATACCTAGAGGCCCTGCCTTGGGAAATACCCCGGGGTGGGGCATTTTTGTGCTCCGTATGCGTTACTGGAAGCATTGCTTACCCTGCGCGAACTTTGGGTAGCCTTACCTCTCTGTGTAGTATGAACCTCCGAACAGACCATAAGACCAAAGTTTGAAGGAGAAATCGTGCTTCACGTATCGACGCCTGCAGGCCAGGCATCCCGTCCGCGCGTCGGGCGAGTAGTAGGGGCGTGCGCCATGGTGGCGGCGCTGGCCAGCGTGCTGGCGGGCTGTGCCTCCGACAATGCCGATGCCGGCAGCGAGCAGGCCACGGGAGCGCAGGGGACTGCCGCTGTGAGTTTCACAGACCTTGCCGGCCGCCGGGTGGAGCTGGACCACGCGCCGGAACGCGTCATCCTGGGAGAAGGCCGCAGCGTCTTTGCCACCGGCATCCTCAACAAGGAAGACCCGCTGGACAAGGTCGTGGCCATCGGATCGGACCTTAAGCAGAATGTGCCCGACTACTACCGCGAGCTGGAAAAGACCGCGCCCAAGGTCAACGAGCTGCCGGAAATCGGCGGCTTCACCAAGGGTGACGTGACCGTGGAGGAACTTATCAGCCTCGACCCGGACCTCATCGTGCTCTCCAAGGATCAGTACGAGGCCTCCCAGACCGCTGGGCTCACTGACAAGCTGGACCAGGCCGGCCTGACCTATGCCGTCACAGACTTCCGCGCCAAGCCCTTGGAGAACACCGTCCCCACCATGGAAATATTCGCCGATATCTTTGGCCACGAGGACCGCGCGGAGGAGTTCATCGCGGACTGGCAAAAGAACGTGGACCTGGTGACCGAGCGCGCCACCAAGGCGCAGGGCAAGCCCTCTACCTTCGTGTGGCGCGCAGCAGGTATTTCCGACTGCTGTGGCTCGTGGAACGACTCCAACATTTCTGAGCTGGTCAACGTCGCCGGCGGGAAGAACGTGGCAGACGGCATCATCGAAGGTGAGTCCGGCGCGCTGACCCCGGAGAAGGTCATCGATGCTGATCCCGACATGATCATTGCTACCGGCGGCGACTGGTCCGCCAAGGCTGATAACGCAAAAGGGCACACCGGATTCGCTGCCGTCGGCTATGGCATCAGCGATAAGGATGCCCACGACAGCGCTGCCACGTTGGCCGGCGTCCAACCTGGTTTTGAGGACCTCTCCGCCGTCAAGGGGCACAACCTCCACGGCCTGTGGCACCAGTTCTACAACTCGCCCTTCAACTACCTAGCACTCCTCCAGATCGCCGCGTGGCTCCACCCGGAGGATTACGCAGACGTCAACGTGCAGCAAGAATGGGCAGAAGCCCAAGAGAAATACTCGCCCGTCCCAGGCGACGGAACCTTCTTCAGCACCAATTAGTCATGAGCATTCTCACATCAACCGGGCGCTCGGCAAGCCCTGAACGGACCACGCGCGCAGAAACCGCAGTTCTTCCCGTGGAGGCCCTGGCATGCGAGCACTCCCGTGTAACACGCCGCCGCATCGCCATCGTCGCCGGGCTAATCGTCGTGGCTCTCGCCGCCTTCGTCGTCAGCGTTATCGTCGGCGCCATCGACCTCACCCCGGGTCAGGTGCTGCGGGGGATGGTGGATCCGGGAGGTGTTGACAAGCAAACGCGTACAGTCCTGTGGAGCCTGCGCCTGCCTATGGCTGTCATGGCGCTGCTTATCGGCGCCAGCCTGTCACTGGCTGGCGCACAGATGCAAACCATCCTGGATAATCCGCTGGCGGAACCCTTTACTCTCGGTATTTCCGCGGCGGCTGCCTTCGGCGGAGCCAGTGCCATCGTGTTGCGTTGGCAGCTTTTGGCCCAGCCGCAGTTCAACCTCGCGCTCATCGCGTGGCTGTCGGCGGCGCTGGCCACGGCCATCATCGTCGTCGCCGCCGTTATTCGCGGTGCGAAGTCCGAGACGATGGTGCTGCTCGGCATCGGCCTCGTCTTCTTCTTCCAGGCCATGCTGGCGCTCATTCAATACCGCTCTTCCAGCGAGGCTCTCCAGCAGATCGTCTTTTGGTCCATGGGTTCGCTCACCCGCGCTAGCTGGCAGGCCAACGCCGTGCTGGCCGGCGTGCTTGCGGTGGCGTTGCCCATCCTGGGAGCGCTGTCGTGGCGGCTAACGGCGCTGCGGCTTGGTGACGCCCGCGCCACCGCCCTCGGTATCAACACCTCCCGCCTACGCGTGATTGTTCTCGTCGTGGTCTCGCTCGTCGCGGCCACCACCGTGGCTTTCGCCGGCATCATCGGATTTATCGGGCTGGTGGGACCACACATTGCGCGCATGTTGGTGGGTGAGGACCAGCGTTACTTCGTGCCGGCCTCCATGGCCGCGGGCGCGGCGGTGATGTGCGCCGCCCACGCGCTAAGCCTCCTGATTAAGCCCGGGCTGGCCATCCCCATTGGCATCGTCACCTCGCTTCTGGGCGTGCCGTTCTTCATCGCCATCGTCATGACCCGAAGGAGGGCATTGTGGACGTAGAACTCACCATCACCGATCTATCTGCCGGCTATGGCTCGCGCACGGTGGTGGACGGGCTGAGCCTTCCCACCCTGTGCGGCGGGCAGGTCGTGGGGCTGCTGGGGCCGAACGCGTCCGGCAAGACCACCACCATCAAGACGCTCGCCGGCGTGCACCGCGCGCGGGGCGGCACGGTGGACTTTCGCGTCGACGGCCAGAGCCCGCGCGGACAGCGGCGCCGCCAGCTTATCGGCTATGTGCCGCAGGGCCTGCCGCACACCGCGGCGCTGCGCGCGTTTGAAGCGGTGCTGATTGCGGCGCGGCGCGAAGCGTGCGAGGACCCAATCACCCGCACCGCCGAGGTCCTGCACTCCATGGGGCTCGACGACATTGCGCAGCGCTACCTCAACGAGCTCTCCGGCGGCCAACGCCAGCTCGTCGCCGTGGCGCAGATGCTGGTGGGGACCCCTGGGCTCATGCTTCTCGACGAACCCACCTCCGCCCTCGACCTCAACCGGCAGCTCTTCGTCTTGGGCCGCGTGCGGGCAAAAGCTCGGGAGGAAGGAAGCCTCGCGTTGGTGGCGATTCATGACATCAACCTGGCCGCCCGGATGTGCGACCAGCTCGTCGTGCTCCATGGTGGCAAGGCCTGCGCCCATGGCGCGCCGGGGGAGGTGCTCACGGAGGAGCTCTTGCGCGAGGTCTACGGCGTAGAGACGGATGTGCTGGACCACCGCGGGCAACCCGTCGTGGCGCTGCGGGAGGTTAGTTAGACTCGGGCCGTGTGAGCCGAAATTCGCCCGAAAACCTCCTGTTGTACCTCACCCCAGAGGATGAAAATACCCTCCGGGACGTCTATGCTGCCCTGGCTCAGCGTGGCTTTCCGGTGCAGCACCAGCGCCCGCACATTACGGTAACGTTTGCGCCGGCGCTCGAGACCGCAGTCGTCGACAAGGCCCGCACTCTGTTGCCGCCGCTACTGCCGGCGCTGTTTCATCGCGTCGGGACGGTGGTATTCGGGAGGAAAAGCAAGCAGACCGTGGCCTGGCTTCTGGAGACCACCGATGAGCTAGAGATTGCGGCGCGCCAGATAAGTGCCGCGAACCCCGAGGGGCGCGGCCCAAGGTGGACCCCGCATCTGACGGTGGGGCTGCGCCTGCCTCGGACGCTGGTGCCTGACTATATGCGTGCCCTCGATGAGATTGCCGGGCCGGAGCATAAAGAATTCACTGCCGAATATGCCGCCTGGTGGCGGCCCAAGACGCAGCGCTTGGAGGTCTTCGGGTCTTAAAGGCCTAACCCCCTTAACCCCTTAACGCGGTCGTCGGCTTAAGGGACGAAGAAACCCCCTTCATCTAGGATGAAGGGGGTTAAACTGTGCGCCATCAGGGAATCGAACCCCGAACCCACTGATTAAGAGTCAGTTGCTCTGCCAATTGAGCTAATGGCGCTGGTGTTTACCTAGCTGGCTCTGATTTCCTCAGTGCCTGCCGTGCAACGAGATGTAACTTTAACACCCTCTTCCTGAAAAGGTAAAATCGCCAGGTGAATAAAGGTTTTTGAGCTCCTTAGGTAGCGGCTACTTTTCTCTTCTTTGAAAGCGTGGAATGTGGGAGTGGGGAAGACCGGTAACGAAACGGTTAAGGGCGGTGGCGCTAACTAGTGAGAAGGCCGTGCAGGCAGTTAGGCTTAGTGCACTCTTGTCCTTGTTCGTCCTTTTATGAGCTAGGGGTTTGTGTGCACTCTCTATTCCCTTCTGCACGTCCCGCAGTGCTTCTCTCGAGTCTCATTGCGACTGCCTCCCTTCTGACCGCCTGCACCATTGGCGGGGTCGAGAACTCCAGCCCGGCCGATAGCCACTCTGAGGCAGACGCCCAAGTGAGTGCGGCGGCGGATGCGTCGGCGTCGGCAGCCGCTAAGGCGAAGCAACTACAGTTCTCTGTCAAAGACGGTGCTAGTGATGTCGATCCTTCCGAACCGGTCGAGGTCACTTCTCCTGCGGGCCTGAAGTCGGTGACGATGACCAACGAGGCTGGCAAAGTGGTGGAGGACGAGCTGTCGAGTGATTCGACCACGTGGAAGAGTGCCGAAGTTTTGGGCTACAACCGCACCTACACCATCGATGCCACAGACAAGGATGGCACCCACAAGACCATCACCTTCACTACCCCGCAGGCCGCGGCGGTGTCTGAGGTGGCGTTGAGCCCGCTGCCGGACTCCGAAGTAGGAGTGGGCCAGGTTATCGGCGTGCGTTTCGGCAACTACGTCACCGACCGCAAGGCGGCCGAGAAGGCCATCACGGTCAAGACCGAGCCTGCCGTTGAGGGGGCGTTCTACTGGGTAAATAACCAGGAGGTGCGCTGGCGCCCGCAGAACTACTGGGAGCCGGGCACGAAAGTGACTGTCGACGTCGACCTGTACGGTCGCAACCTCGGCGGCGGTGTTTACGGCGGCGAGGATGCCTCCACCAACTTCACTATCGGTGACCGCGTCATCACGCTGGTCGATAACAACACGAAGATGATGTCGGTGTTCAAGAATGGCGAGGTGCTGCGCCGCATTCCGGTGTCGATGGGCAGGGATGGCCAGTGGGACACCCCGAATGGCGCCTACATCATCGGTGACCAGTACCCGTCCCTCACTATGGACTCGACTACCTTTGGCCTGGCTCTCGACGCCGGCGGTTATAAGACCGACGTTCAGTGGGCGACCCAGATGTCTTACTCCGGAATCTATGTCCACGCGGCGCCCTGGGCTGTGGGTGCGATGGGCAGTTACAACCAGTCCCACGGCTGCATCAACGTGACTACTGAGGCTGCTCAGTGGTTCCAAAACACGGTCAAGCGCGGCGATATCGTGAGGGTTTCCAACACCGGCGGTGGCGTGTTGAGCCCGCTCGACGGCCTGGGGGATTGGAACATGGACTGGGAGACGTGGTCTGCGGGGAACGCTACCGCTAACCAGTAGCCCGGTTGATTGCCGGGGTAGTCTTGCGGAAAAACTGCCAAGGAAAGGGCCCCGGATGAACTGGTATAAGCGAGCTGCGATAGTGCTACTAGCGCCGTTGGCGTTGGTGGCGTGCTCCTCGGAAGGCGGTAGCACGCATGAGGAAAGCGAAAGTGCAAGCCCGTTTGTATCAAGCGTTAGCGCTGCCGCTCCAGCTGAGGAAGGTACGTGCGCGACTGAATTCGATGTCCCGGCGCTGTTGGAGGCGATGCCGGAGGAATTCGCTGGCCTGGCGCACGACCCCACATATGACGCGGGTGAGCCTGATGGCTGGGGGCGCTTCTATCAGGCGGATGGGCTGCAGTTTATGGTCGGTTCCAGCTATCTAGATGAGAAAGAAACTGACCCCTGTCCACAGGACAATGAGCAGGCCGCGCGAGACGTGCGCTCGTTCATTGCCGAGGACTATCAGCGTCAGGAGCGAGAGAACGGCGAAGAGGTCAAACCTTTTGAGGACCTCGACTTCACTGAGGGTGGCCGCTACTTTGCCTGCGCGAAGCACCCGGAGGCGGACCTGCGGCAGTTCTTTTGCGTGACCACCGTGGGTAATGCGGAAGTGGTTAACTACATGTTCCGGCACTCGATGGGTGATGCGAAGGACGTGGAAGACATGAAGAGCGCATCGAAGGAATTGGCCGCGATTATTGACAGCGTTGCCTAGGGTTACCGTCTAGGGTGCCCCCGAAAGTGAAGTCAGTTAATTCGCTATTGGCATACTGTGGCCTTGCAACGGGCGGCGTTGCGTCATGCCCGCGCACTTTGTGAAGCACTGCGCAGGCGCGAATGTTAAGTGGTTTGCATCACGTCTCTGTTTTGGTGAATCTTGTGGAGAACTAGTTATTCACTGCAAAGATGGAGGCAGAAGTGGATCTCTACGAGTACCAAGCTCGAGACCTCTTTGAAGCTCATGGGGTTCCCACCCTGAAGGGCATTGTTGCGACCTCGGCCGTGCAGGCTGAGGAAGCAGCCACGAAGCTGGGCACGCCGGTGGTTGTGGTCAAGGCACAAATCAAAACCGGTGGGCGCGGCAAAGCCGGGGGAGTCAAGCTAGCGCACAGCCCCGCGGAAGCCGCGGAGAAGGCCAACGAGATCCTGGGCCTGAAAATCAAGGGCCACACCGTGCGCAAGGTGATGGTGGCAGAAGGCGCAGACATCGCTGAGGAATACTACTTCTCGATCCTCCTCGATCGCACCAAGCGCCGTTACCTGGCCATGCTCTCCAAGGAAGGTGGCGTGGAGATTGAAAAGCTGGCCGAGGAGCGCCCAGACGCTCTGATTAAGCGCAGCTTCTCCCCGCTCGACGGCATGACGGACACCCTCGCTAGGGACATGGCATATGAGGCGGGGTTTGATGAGGGGGACGTCGCCAAGCTCGTGCCCGTGTTCAAGAAGCTTTACACGGTCTATACCGAGGAAGACGCCACGCTGGTGGAAGTTAATCCGCTGGTCAAGACGTCAAGCGGCGAAATTATTGCGCTCGATGGCAAGGTCACGCTGGATGATAACGCGCAGTTCCGCCACCCCGAGCACCGCGACCTGCAAGACCACGGTGCGACCGACCCGCTGGAGCTCAAGGCGCAGAAGATGGGGTTGAACTATGTCAAGCTCGATGGTTCGGTGGGTGTCATCGGCAACGGCGCTGGCTTGGTGATGTCAACGCTCGACGTCGTGGCCTACGCCGGCGAGGATCTTGCATCGCAGCCGAAGCCCGCGAACTTCCTCGATATCGGCGGTGGGGCCAATGCGGAAGTGATGGCTAACGGGCTTGAGGTGATTCTCAGCGACCCGCAAGTGAAATCTGTCTTCGTTAACGTCTTCGGTGGCATTACCGCGTGCGACGAGGTTGCCAAGGGCATCGTGCAGGCGTACAAGATTTTGGATTCTGAGGGGATCGAACCCAAGCCGCTCGTGGTGCGCCTCGACGGCAATAATGCCGAGCTGGGACGCTCGATTCTTAATGACGCACACCTGCCCAAACTGGAGCAGGTTGAAACCATGGATGCTGCTGCCCGCAGGGCTGCTGAGCTGGCGAACTAGGAGTAGATATGTCGATTTTTCTCAACAAAGACTCGCGGATCATTGTGCAGGGCATGACGGGTTCGGAAGGCATGAAGCACACGCGCCGCATGCTGGCGTCCGGGTCCAACATCGTAGGTGGCGTCAACCCGCGCAAGGCAGGCGAACGCGTGGACATTGATGGGCGCGAGATCCCTGTGTTTGGCAGCGTGCGCGAGGCTATGCAGGCGACAGGCGCTAACGTCACCGTCATCTTCGTGCCGGCAAAGTTCACCAAGGATGCGGCGGAGGAGGCGATCCGCGCTGGCATTGAGCTCGTCGTGATCATCACCGAGGGAATCCCCGTGAAGGACACTGCGGAGCTCTATGCGTTGGGGCGAGAGTCCAAGACGCGCATCATCGGCCCCAATTGCCCAGGGCTGTACACGCCGGGTGAATCCAATGCGGGCATTATCCCGGCGGAGACCGCTCCGAACCCGGGAAAGATTGGCTTGGTGTCGAAGTCGGGCACGTTGACGTACCAGATGATGTACGAGCTCTCTGACATCGGCTTTAGCACGTGCGTGGGAATCGGTGGTGACCCGATCATCGGTACGACGCATATTTCTGCGATCGAGGCATTCCAGAATGACCCGGACACCGAGGCAATCATCATGATCGGTGAGATTGGCGGCGACGCAGAAGAGCACGCTGCGGCTTATATCAAGGACCATGTGACGAAGCCGGTCATTGCCTACATTGCTGGATTTACCGCACCAGAGGGTAAGACGATGGGCCACGCCGGTGCCATCGTCTCGGGCGGTTCCGGTACGGCAGAAGGAAAGAAGGCAGCACTGGAGGCCGCCGGTGTAAAGGTAGGAAAGACCCCGTCCCAAGCAGCAGAGTTGGTGCGAGCAGCCTTGGCGTAGTTGGGTGAGGCATGGGGCGGTTCGCCCCATGCCCCTCACATAAGAATTAGCGGGGGAGACCGCGGCGTCGCGACACCGTCTTGTCAAAGGGGATCCAAAAGCGCAAGGCTGCGTCTTGGTTCTTGGAGATTCCAATGCGTGGGCCGCGGACCCACTCTGGCTCCTCTTCGCGCTCGCTGAGGAGTACGGGCGTGCCGTTGTCCTCGATGCTGAAGCCAAGGGCCTTGCCCACATTGCCAGGGCCGCGGGCGAGGTTATAAAAATCGGTGTCGCCCCGGCGTTGGTAGGCGAGGTCTAAGCCGTCGATTACTTCGCCGGCCCGCAGCAGGCAGCCCTCGCCGGTACCTTCGGGTGCACAAACGATATTGCCGTTTCGGTGGATGCCATAGGACACATAGACGTAGAGGCGGCCGGGTGGACCGAACATGGCGGCGTTGCGTGGAGTACGTCCGTTAAAGGTGTGCGAAGCCTCATCGCCTGAGCCGAGGTAGGCCTCCACCTCTGTGATGCGAATGGAGACGCCGTTGTGCGTCAGCACCATTCCCAGCAGTTGGGGAGCGACAATGTCTGCGGAGGCGGTGAAATCGATCATTGCCGCAGTCTAACGTGCGAGCGAGGTTTAGGCTTTGGCCTTGTCTTCTTCGGCTTCAATCTCTGCGTTGAATTCGCGCTTGGAGGCCTGCCACTGGTCCTCAGTCATGCCGATGCGCCAGTAGCCAGAGATAGAAACGTCTTCCTTGGGAATTCCAGATTCCACGAAAAGGAAGCGACGCAGCTCTTTGATCATTTCGGCGACACCGTGGATGAACCAGCTGGTTTTCTTCCCCGTGGGGATACCAGCTTCGCGCACCACGCGGGATAGCTTAGTACCAGGGGTAGCTCCATTGCGGACCACCCAGATGACCTCCATGCCCTCGCGGGTGGGGAGTTCAAACGTGCGGTCTTCGGCCGCGATCTCGATGTATGCAGTTGCAGTCGCGCCTTCGGGGAGACGCTTCAAGCCGGCACTGATGGCCGGTGCCGCGGATTCATCGCCGGCGAACACAAAGTGCGCATACTCTTCGGTGGGTCCCCACGCGCCACCTGGGCCGAGGAAACCGATCTTCTCTCCGACCTCAGCTACTCGTGCCCATGGACCGGCCAAGCCGGAATCACCGTGGGTGACAAAGTCAACGTCGAAGTCCCCGGTTTCCGGGTTCAGGTTGATCAGGGTATAGGTGCGGAGAATCGGGTGTTTATCACGCGGCTGCTCTTCACGAATCTGTTGGACATCAAACGGCCAAGAGTAGTCAGCGCTTTGTGGCACGAACAACAGCTTGATGTAGTGATCCGTAAACTCCAGCTCTTTGCCCACAAATGCTGGAGAGTTCATGCTCAACCGAACCAAATCCGGAGAAACCTGGTGACGACCAAGCACGGTCGCTTCATGCGCCTTGCGGGGCTTGCGCTTCGGCGCCGCTTCTTTAGTTTGGGCAGCCATTGCTATCACTGTCCTTCGGGATACTTGAGTTGCTGTGAGGGCGGGAGCCTACACAATACTAGATTAGGTAAGGCTAACATATCCAAGGCTAGGGTGGTTCGGCGCAAAAAATTAACCCCGCATCCTGCTCAAGCAGGATGCGGGGGTCTATTCGGGGTGGCTGACGGGGCTCGAACCCGCGACACCCAGGATCACAACCTGGTGCTCTACCAGCTGAACTACAGCCACCATCGTTGCCCGAAAGCAACGAGATACAGGTTAACCCACGTCGTCGGTTTTACAAAAACGCCTGGTAATCGGCGGTTGTAGCAGCCTTTAATTCCTCGGCTTCCGTGGAGGAGGGGCCGTCGTCGGTGCGGAAAACACTGCGACGGTAAAAATCGAGCTCGCGGATGGACTCGATAATGTCTTGCAGTGCCCGGTGTGCCATTCCCTTTTCCGGTTGGTTGTAATAAGCCCGCGGGTGCCAGCGGCGGGCGAGCTCTTTAATAGTGGAAACATCAATCATTCGGTAGTGCAGCGCGGCATCCAGACGTGGCATGTAAGCGCGGATGAAGGCGCGGTCTGTGGCGATTGAATTGCCCGCCAGGGGAGCAGGGTGGCTCGGATCGCAGTGCTTTTCGACGAGCTTCAGCACTGCGTCCTCTGCTTCTTCGATGGTGAGCGTGGATTCCCGAATTTCCTTGTCCAGTCCCGAGTTTGCGTGCATTGTGGTGACGAAGTCGTCCATCTCCGCGAGCTGTTCCTCCGTGGCGTGCACGACGAGGTCGATGCCTTCGTCAAGGATGTTCAGCTCGGCGTCGGTTATCACGGCGGCAACTTCCACGATGACGTGGCGCTGTGGTTCCAGTCCGGTCATTTCCAGATCGATCCAGACAAGGCGATCATTCTTAGCGGGGATATCACTCATGGGTTCCACCATAGTTTCTCCTTGGGTGAGGTTCGGGAGGTGCCAGCGCGGGGGTAGATGGGGGTAGGCCAGATCTGTTGGTAAGGGAGGCGCTCCTTAAACGATGTGAACTGGTGATTTGGGGTGATTGCGGAGGTTGAGGTATGCCCTTTTCGCAACTTTTTCATGATTTCGCTCACGAAAACCTTAGTCGATGGGACATTATTAGGGCAGCCTTTAACGTGATGGCACTCACATATTGCGAAGGATGGTACCCCACCGATGTCAGCCTTTCTCGACACCCTCAATGCCCTTATCTGGTCACCAGCGCTGGTCTTTCTATGTCTCGGCGCGGGCATTTACTTCACGCTAGCGACTAAGTTTCTGCAGATACGCTGCATTCCGGACATGATTAAACAGCTCAAGGACGGCGAGAGCTCCGAGGCGGGTGTCTCGTCCTTCCAGTCGCTCATGATTTCCTTGGCCGGCCGCGTCGGCGTAGGCAACATCGCCGGCGTTGCTACGGCTATTGCGTTCGGTGGCCCGGGCGCTGTGTTTTGGATGTGGGCGGTGGCGCTGCTGGGGTCTGCTACCTCCTTCGTGGAATGTACCTTGGCCCAGGTCTATAAAGAGAAGGACCAGGACACTGGTGAGTACCGCGGTGGCCCGGCTTACTACATCGAAAAGGCCTATAAGCACACCAAGGCCGGCCCGTTCATGGTGGTCTATGGCATCGTCTTCGCCGTCGCAATGATTCTTGCTACCAGCTACTTCCTGCCTGGTATCCAGGCTAATGGTGTGGCTGCCGCCGTTAAGAATGCTTGGGGCATCGAAGTTGGTTGGTCTGCGCTGGTTCTGGGCGGAATTCTGGCCATCATCATTATCGGTGGCGTCAAGCGTATCGCTAACTTCGCGTCCCTCGTGGTTCCGTTCATGGCGGCTGCGTACATTCTCTTCGCCATCATCATTCTGATCATGAACTTCAACCAGATCCCTGAGGTCTTCGGCATGATCTTCAAGTCCGCCTTCGGCGCCGAGCAGGCCTTCTCTGGCCTGTTGGGCTCGGCCATCATGTGGGGCGTGAAGCGCGGTATTTACTCCAACGAGGCAGGCCAGGGTACCGGCCCGCAGTCGGCCGCGGCGGCAGAGGTTTCTCACCCAGCGAAGCAGGGCTTCGTGCAGGCTTTCGCGGTGTACATTGACACCCTCTTCGTGTGCTCCGCTACCGCGTTCATCATCATCTCCACTGACATGTACAAGGTCTTCGAGGGCGAGTCGGAGGAAGGCCCTGTGCGTTACGCAGGCTCCCTCCCGGATGGCGTTGAAGTTGGACCGGGCTTTGTCCAGCACGGCCTCGACACCTTGCTGGCAGGTTTCGGCCCGAGCTTCGTCGCCATCGCCATTGCCTTCTTCGCCTTCACCACCGTCCTGGCGTACTACTACATGGCGGAGGTCAACCTGACCTACTTCAACCGCTGGATCAGCAACAAGACCACCCGCCGCGCGCTCGTCTGGATTCTGCGTATTCTCCTCGTGGTGTCCGTGGTCGTTGGCGCGACGACGACTCCGGGTTCCGCCTGGGCGCTGGGTGACATCGGTGTTGGTGCAACGGCATGGCTCAACATCATCGCCATTCTTTTCCTGCAGGTCCCGGCTCTCAAGTGCCTCAAGGACTACAGCGCACAGAAGGCTGCCGGCAAGGACCCGCAGTTTGACCCAGAGGCGCTGGGAATCAAGAACGCTGAGTTCTGGGTAGAGCGCAAGCTCGCCCGGCAGGAGGCCGCGCAGAAAGCCATTGCGCAGGACTCGCCGCTCCAGGGTTAAGTAACGCAAAAGCCCGCTCTCCCAAAGAGAGCGGGCTTTGTCGTGTCCTAGGCCATCTTGGAATAGAAACTGCCGATGATCGGCGCAACAATTGGGGTCGGCACAATCTTGCCCAGTGCATTCATCACCTTGGAGAGCGGGCCGGGGACAACGCGCCGCTGGTTGCGGGCCATGGCCTCGAGGGTTTCTTCGGAGCAGGACTCGTAGGTGGTCCACAAGAAGTCCGGGACGACCTTATCCACGATGGACTGCTCCTCCTCGGGGATAACAGCATCGCGCACCGGGCCAGGAGCCAGCAGAGTGCAGGTCACCCCCGAGCCCTTGAGCTCATAGTGCAGGGCCTCAGTAAAGGCATTGACACCTGCCTTGGTGAAAACATAGGTGGCGTTGTTCGGAATGGAGACGTTGCCCGCAGCCGAGCCCACGTTACAAATAGCGCCGCTGCGCCGCGGCAGCATCTGCTCCAGCGCGGCACGGGTCAGACGGTGAACGGCCTTGCCGTTGAGATCGAACTGCCGGGTTTCATAATCCCAGTCCTGATCCATGAACTTGCCAAAGCTGGCGATGCCCGCCGAGTTAACGATGATGGAGATTTCCTTGCCCGCCATGAATTCGATAACGCGGTCAACGTCCGCCGCCTCGGAGAGATCCGCAGCCAGCGCAATGGCATCAACCTCGTGACGGGAGCGTAGGTCCGCAGCGATGGATTCGAGGACCTCTTCACGGCGAGCAACGAGAATGACGTTGTAGCCACGGGCGGCCAGATCTTTGGCCATCGCAGCGCCAATGCCCTGGCTGGCACCAGTCAGCAGTGCATACGAGGAGCGGGTAGGGGCGGGCAGCCCGGGGGAGTGAGCCATGAAACGGCGTCCTTTCTCTCAGGGGTGGGAAGTCTCCACCCAGCGTAGAGCACTCAGGGTCTAAATCAGGGTAAACACTGATGTCTCCTCGGCCCCAACTCTGGATAATAGAAAGCGAAAGGAGACATCATGACCAACCAACGTTTAACTCGTTCCACTACTGACACGATGCTCGGCGGCGTCTGCGGCGGCATTGCGCAGACCTACAACCTCGATCCGACCCTGGTGCGCATTCTCTTCGTTGTTGCGACTCTGCTGGGCTTCTCAGGAATCCTGCTCTATCTCATCCTCTGGGTTGTTATCCCGGTGGAGTAGCTACTGCAGCGGGCCGAAAGCCATAAACCTCTTCCACGTTTCCCACTCCTCCTGCAGACGCAGCAAGGTGCTGGGCGGGGTAGCGGAGCCGTCGACAAGCACGGCGTCCTGCATACGTACGCCGTTGTCGAAGAAGAGTGCTGCGTGCCCGGAGGCACCGTAGCGGAGCACCGGAACCAGGTTGAGACCGTCGAAGGACAGCGGGGCGTTGGGGCGCACATCCAGCCCCGCGATTGCCGCGAGCGTGGGCGCTAGGTCGAGAGGGGAGACGAGCTCTGCGCACTCCCCGGAGTCTGCTACGCCGGGCCATAGGAGGGACATCGCGGACTTCTCGCCCTGTAGGGAACAGACCGCCACGACGCCCTCCAGGTCACCCAGCAGCTGGGGATGCGGCTGCTCGAGGAGGCGAAAGACCGGTGAGGACGCGGGGAGGGCATCTTCTCGGACCTCGAAGCCGGCGGCCGCGAAAATCTCCGTGATACGGGTGGTGGCGCCGCGCTGCGGGTACTGTCCCGTGAGCACCCCGCGGCGCGATTCCGCATAGCTTGGCGACGGCACCCAGGCGTTACTGAAACGCAGTCCGCGCAGCGCGGATTCCGGGGCGTAGTCAAAAGTGGCGAGAGTAATGTCCATAGGAGTGTGCCCAAAAGGTGCCTAAAGGCCACTTTTTGACGTTATGGCAAATCTCAAAAAGTGGCTCTGAACTGCGTGCCCCCAGCAGGATTCGAACCCGCGACACATGGGGTAGAAACCCACTGCTCTAATCCACTGAGCTATGGAGGCGTACCGAGCCATCATAACGCACCGGAGAGCGAAGTCAGACTATCGGGCTACTGCTGGCGTTGATTCGGTGCTGGTGCTGAGGAGGGTGGAGACCAACGTGCGCGCTGCCGGGCTCAATGCACGGTCCGTACGGTGGATGAGAAGCGCCTGCATAGTAGGCAGCGTTTCCGCAACGCGGCGGAAATGAACGCCGCTTTGGCCCAAAGCCTGCGCGGTGTGCGGCATGAGGCTGATGCCATAGTCGCCGGCAACGAGCGGCAAGCCTGTTTGCAGCGTGGAAATTTCCTGGACGCCCATAGGTTTGCTGAGCGGGGCCGCGGCCCATACCTGGTCCAACACTTCGGGCAGGCTGCTGAGCTCCGGACAGCGCGGCGGCAGGAGCCACGTTTCGGCGGCAAGATCGGAGAGCTGGACGGGGTCGGGTAGGTCCGCCAGGCGTTGGGGGAGTGCGACGCGCAGGTCCATCTCGGCGGCGCAGTCAATGGTGAGCTGTGTGCCGTAGTCTTGGCGGAACCGCTGTGGGTTGGTGGTGAGGATGATACCGATCTCCACGGAGCCATCCAGGACCTGCTTGAGCGTGGCGGTAGGTTCTAAGTCCTTTAAGGAAACGCTTACCTCTGGCGCCCGTTGCCGCATGCGGCGCAGAACCGCCGGCATATACAGCCAATTGAACTCGGGCGCGGAGCACAGTGTGACTGACCCGGCACTGCCCGACGCAATCTCGGCTAGGCGCACGGCAGCGGTGTTGAGGAGGGAATCGATCGAGGTCGCGACACCATAGAGGTAATCCCCAGCCTCCGTTGTTTGGACTCCGCCGCGCCCGCGGGAGAGCAGCTTCACGTTGAGATCTTTTTCGAGTTTGCGCACGGTAAGGCTCAGGGAAGGTTGCGTGAGCTGCAGCGATTCCGCGGCCTGCGTAAACGAACCGTGGTCCACGACGGTTCGAAAGTGATGAAGCTGGCGTGAGTCCATAAGTGAAGACTACCCGAAAGCTAAGAGTTGTCTACCTTTTAGGTAAGAGAACATGTGTGGCGGTAGACTGCCCACCATGCACACTGAGAAGGAAAACACCAGCTCACAGTACTCGCCGGGGCTGGCGCACTCGGCGTCGGGAGCGCGGCCCTCCCGTTTGTTGAATCTTTCTTTCGTCGTCTTCGCTGGTCTCGTGGGCGGGATCATTTCCCTGTTCTTCCTTGCAGATTCGCTCGCTGCCCTCGGTATCCCGGACCCGGGGCGCGTCACGACCTTTGGTTTGCCCTTCTTCCGTGCCGTCGCCTGGATGCTGATGGCCCTGTCCATCGGCTCATTCATGTCCAGCGCATTCTTGATTTACCCGGCCGTGCCAGATAAGGACAACGAGCGTTTGATCAAGGCGCGCCTCACCGTCGACGGGCACATCGCTGCGCGGACCGGTGCCTGGGCCGCTGTGGGGGCCGCGGTGGTGTCCTTGCTCGAGGTTCCCCTCGTCATGTCGGATCTCACTGGTACTCCGTTGCGCCAGGTTCTTAACCCGGAGCTGATGGGCATGGCGGTGGGCCAGATTGCGGCGTCGCAGGTCTGGCTCCTTACCGCGGGGATCGCAGCGCTCGTCGCCGTAGCGGGGTTTGTTGCGCGCACGTGGGCGGGACAGGTCGCTACGTTCTTCCTGTCCCTGTTGCTCACGGTGCCCCTCGGGATGGAGGGGCACTCGGCCTCCGGCGGCGACCATGACTACGGCACGAACTCACTGCTTTTGCACCTGTTCTTCATCATGCTGTGGGTCGGTGGGCTCATGGGCCTCATTGCGCATGGCCGCCGCCTAGGGCCTGACATGGGCGTGGCGGTTCGCCGCTATTCTACGGTTGCGCTGCTGTCCATCTTGGGGTTGGCGGCGACCGGTGTGGTCAACGCGCTCATCCGCGTTGAGTTAGGGGATTTATTCACCACTCGCTATGGCTTGCTGGTGTTGAGCAAAGCGGTGCTCACGGTGGTGCTCGCGGCCATAGGCTTTGTGCATCGCCGAGTCACCATTCCCCAGCTGAAACGCGCACCGCGCCTGTTTGTTCGAGTGTCTGTGGTGGAGGTTCTCATCATGGCGGCCACAGTCGGCGTGGCCATCTCGATGGGCCGTACACCGCCCCCGCCGCCGCGGGATCCGAACCTCAACGCCATGCAGATTCTGGTGGGCTACGAGCTTTTCGACGCCCCGACAGCCACCAACGTGTGGACCATGTTCCGCTTCGACCTCATGTTTGGCTCGCTCGGACTCGTGCTAGCCGGCTTCTACCTGTACGCGCTCTGGCGTTTGAAGCAGCGTGGGCTGACGTGGTCGGCGGGGCGTACGACCTGGTTCCTGGTGGGCTCGTTGGGCATGACCATCATCATGAGCAACGGTATTGGCCTGTACATGCCGGCGCTGTACTCCATGCACATGCTCGTGCACATGATTTTGTCCATGGCGATTCCGCTCTGCCTCGTGTTGGGTGCCCCAGTGACCTTGGTTATGGAGGCGTTTGAACCGGGTGAGCCGGGCAAGCCCACGCTTCACGACGCCGCCGTTGCCCTCACCAAATCCACCACGCTGCGCGTCCTGACGCATCCGGCGGTCAACGTCCTGCAGTTTCTGGCCATTCTCTACGTGCTCTACCTCTTTCCGAGCTTCTACGAGGTTGCCATTTCGGAACATGCCGGGCACGTCATCATGAACTGGGTCTTCCTGATTTCCGGTTACATCTACTACTGGGAGGTCATTGGCCCAGATCCGTTGCCGTGGCGCGCACCCACTGGCGTTCGCCTACTGATCCTGTTCGTGTCGATGCCTCTGCACCTGTTCGCCGGTGTCTACCTCATGCAGATGCAGGTTATTCTGGGCTTGGATTTCTATGAATCCTTGAACCTGCCGTGGAACCCGGACTTTGTCACGGATCAGCGGACCGGCGGTGGCATTTCGTGGGGCTTTGGCCAGTTCCCGCTGGTGATCGTGTTTGGTTCACTATTCCTGGATTGGCTGCGAGAGGATCGCGCCACTGCTCGCCGCCACGATGCTAAGGCGGACGTTGACGGCGATGCCGACTTGGCAAGCTATAACGCCATGCTCAAGCAGATGAATGAAGGTGACGATTCCAGCTTCCGCCAGCACTAGGGGGCGCCAGCACTAGAGAGCTGGCGCGTCCAGGGTGATGGAAAAGGGTCTTTGAACTGTGTGAATGGATATTTTGTTGAGTCTTTCAACAAGTTATCCACAGGTTGGCGGTGACGCCATTGCGGGTGCGGTGATCGGTGGCGATGATGCGAGGTAAGGGAGGCGTATTGCTTCCTCGCACTCAAGAAGATCACCAACCACACATGGCAAAGGAATCACGCAATGTCTCAATACCCAATCTCACTCACTGGGCGTCTGACCCATGACCCGCACCTGACCAAGATTAGCGACACCATGTACAAAGCCCGCCTGCGCTTTGCCTCCTCCCGCAGCGTTCCGGAAAAGGATGAAGAAGGCAAGACGGTGTGGCGAGAGCTGGACCTCAACTATATCGACGGCGAGGTGTGGGGCCAGTGTGCCATCAACGTCAAGAAGTCCCTGTTTAAGGGCATGCCGGTCTTTGTTATGGGCTCCATCGTCACGGATCGATGGGAGGATCAGCACGGAGCGAAGCGCTCCAGGACCTATATCAAGATTGCGCACGTGGGGCTCGACCTCAACCGCTTCTGCATTACCTCCACCAAAATTGGCACCTCCTACGGTGAGGAGGGCAGTGAAGCCCTCTGGCTGGGGGAGAATCCACCGGTGCCGGACGTAGATTACACGGCGCCACCCAGCGCCACGGAGAATGAAGCAATGCCGGCTGCCCTGCAGTCGGGAGATACTCCGCAGGACACCCCGGCGGACCGTCAGCAAGCGCAGTCCGCGGCCGAGTCACACGTCGAACCGGAACCTGAGGACGCGATGGTCTAAGGACAGAGGACCACCGCCGCCCATGTGATGTAGTCTTTGTACTGTTATTTACCAATCCTGACAGAAGCAAAGGGTGAAACATGGGCGAATTCATCTACACGATGAAAAACGTGCGTAAGGCCATCGGTGACAAGGTTATTTTGGACAACGTCACCATGGCTTTCTACCCGGGCGCCAAGATTGGCGTCGTGGGCCCCAACGGTGCAGGTAAGTCCTCGATCCTGAAGATCATGGCCGGCCTTGATCAGCCTTCCAACGGTGAGGCTTTCCTGGATCCGGGCAAGACGGTCGGCATACTCCTCCAGGAGCCGCCGCTCAATGAGGAGAAGACGGTCCGCGAAAACGTCGAAGAAGGCCTCGGTGAAATCTTCCAGAAGAAGCAGCGCTTCGAGGAGATCGCGGAGGAGATGGCCACCAATTACTCCGACGAGCTCATGGAGGAAATGGGCAAGCTGCAGGAGGAGCTCGACGCCGCCGATGCCTGGGAGGTCGATTCCAAGATCGAGCAGGCTATGGAAGCACTGCGCTGCCCGCCGTCCGATGCCCCGGTAACCAACCTCTCCGGTGGTGAGCGCCGCCGCGTCGCGCTGGCCAAGCTGTTGCTGAGTGAGCCCGACCTGCTGCTGCTCGACGAGCCCACGAACCACCTGGACGCCGAGTCTGTCCAGTGGCTGGAGAAGCACCTCGAGTCTTACCCGGGTGCGGTCCTGGCCGTGACCCACGACCGTTACTTCCTCGACCACGTCGCGGGCTGGATCTGTGAGGTTGACCGCGGCAAGCTCTACCCCTACGAGGGCAACTACTCCACCTACCTGGAGAAGAAGGCTGAGCGTCTGGAAATTGCCGGTGCCAAGGACAAGAAGCTGCAGAAGCGCCTCAAGGACGAGCTCGCATGGGTTCGCTCCGGTGCGAAGGCCCGCCAGGCCAAGAACAAGGCCCGTCTCCAGCGCTACGAGGAGATGGCTGCGGAAGCCGAGAAGTACAAGAAGCTGGACTTTGAGGAGATCCAGATTCCGACCCCGCCGCGCCTGGGCAACAAGGTGGTAGAGGTCAAGAACCTGACCAAGGGCTTCGATGATCGTGTGCTCATCAAGGACTTGTCCTTCACCCTGCCGCGTAACGGCATTGTCGGCGTGATCGGCCCGAACGGTGTGGGTAAGTCCACGCTGTTCAAGACCATCGTGGGTCTGGAGCAGCCGGATTCCGGCAGCGTGGACGTCGGCGAGACCGTCAAGCTGTCCTATGTTGACCAGGGCCGCGAGAACATCGACCCCGAGGCCACCGTGTGGGAGGTAGTCTCCGACGGGCTGGATTACATTCACGTCGGCCAGAACGAAATGCCGTCCCGCGCCTACCTCTCCGCTTTCGGTTTCAAGGGTGCCGATCAGCAGAAGCCTTCCAAGGTTCTCTCCGGCGGTGAGCGCAACCGCTTGAACCTGGCCCTGACCCTTAAAGAGGGCGGCAACCTGATCCTCCTCGATGAGCCGACGAACGACTTGGACGTGGAAACCCTGGGCTCGCTGGAAAACGCCCTGGAGAAGTTCCCCGGCTGTGCCGTGGTTATTTCTCACGACCGCTGGTTCCTCGACCGCACCTGTACCCACATCCTGGCCTGGGAGGGCAACGTGGCAGAAGGTCAGTGGTTCTGGTTCGAGGGCAACTTCGGTGACTACGAGAAGAACAAGGTTGAGCGCCTCGGTGAGGAAGCTGCCCGCCCGTCTCGCGTTACCCACCGCAAGCTCAGCCGTTAGGGCGAACTGGCCCTAACACTCAGAGGAAGAACTCCGAAAGGAACCTGGAATGTCCGCTCAAAAGGTTGTGTCGGAAAAGACCACGGACAATGTCCATGCGCTCACCGTAGGTGTGCGCTGGTCGGACTTCGACATGTACGGCCACATGATGAACTCCAATTTCATCGAGCTGGCGCAGGAGGCGCGCTTGGCTTTTGCCATGCACAACTTCTACGCCCGCGGTGTCAACATGGTGGCATTCGTCCGCCATATCGACGCGGACTATGTCCGCCCCATCAAGTGGGATGGACGCCACGGCACGGTGACGGTGGAAACCACGGTGGTGCGTCTTGGCACCACCTCCTTCACCACCCGCCAAAAGATTAAGGACGCCCAGGGCCAGGTGGCTTGCGTCATCGACTGCGTGCAGGTCGCCATCGACCCGGGTACACAGATGCCGCGCGAGGTTACTGAGGAGGAGCGCAACATCATCCTGGAACACGCCGTCGTCGAGCTGGATGAGCAGCGCGATCATGGAGAGTGAAACTCTCCGAGTGCGCAGCGGTGGGGGAGGGCTGCGTGCCCTCCTCGCCCGCGCGACGGGGCTCGATGCCTCAGCCTCGGTGCGTCTGCGCCAGCATGACGCCAACCAGGTCGAGGTCTTTGTCACGACGCCCTTCGAGGTCGTTGTGGCACGGCGGTGCGGAGGCACCGTGGGCCGCGACGGGGCAGTGGTGTCCGCGCAAGCGCTTGCCGACGCCCTCCACACCGCCCCCGACCCTGTCCTTGCGGAGGACGGAGTGGAGCTTTCGCTGGGGCCGGCGCGCGATCCATCGTGGCCAGGCGCGTTGCCGCCGGCGCAGGGATTCCGCGAGATCGATTCCTTGCCGGTCGACGTCGTGCGCGAGCTCGCAGACAAAGGCCGGCAGCTGGCCCGCCAGTTCTCAGGGCCGATGGGCCCGCCAAAAAGCCTGTTGAATCAGACAGTGCTCACCGTGGAGAGCTCGGAGGCGCAGGTGGAGATTCCCATGCGGATGATCTTCGCCTGCACCAGCCTCGGCCTCATTCCGGGGTTTGCCGCATCACTCAAGATCCCCCGTCACTTGCGCGTGTCCGGCAAGGGGCGCTGGGTGCGCCTCGACGCGCCCTATGGCAGCGTCTACCACTCGACGCGCCTGTCACTGTTCTAGAGCAGCACGAATCCCGCCAGTGCGGCGCCGACGGCGACCGTCCACGGCGGGGCCTTGCAGAAGAGGGCTATGCCCGCGCCCACCGCAATGAGCGCCGAGGCCCACCCGCTAACCCCGTGGGTGATGATGGGATCCCAGAGCGCCGCGATGAGCAGGCCGACCACGGCTGCGTTGATGGCTGAGAACGCGCCGCGCAGCCAACCAAGATGATTCCAGCGCGTCCACAAATGCAAAGCCGCGAGCGTGAGTAAGGCGCCCGGCACGAAAATGAGAACGGTCCCTAGGAGCGCTCCGCCGATTCCGCCGTCGACCGCCCCAAGGTAAGACGCGAAGGTAAACAGCGGCCCCGGCACGCCCTGTGCTACCGAGTATCCCGCGAGAAACTCCTGCTGGCTGAGCCAGCCCGCGCCGACGAATTGTTCCTCCAGCAGTGGCAGGACCACGTGCCCGCCGCCAAAGACCAGGGCGCCGGACTGGTAGAAGGCGTTGGCGCGGGTGATGAGGTAGGCGTCGCTAAGCTGTGCCCCCACCGCCAGCCCGCCTAGCAGGAGGAAGAACGCTGCTACACAGCCCCACGCCAGGCGGGCGGGTACCGCGCGCAGGCCACTATCGGCGGCGGGCGCCGAGGTCGTCGGCAGCCATGTTCTCAACACGGTGGCCCCCAGCAGCCCAGCCACGGCGAGGACAGCCAGCTGCCACGCGGACCCGGCGACGAGCAGCACGGCGGCGCTGATGAGCGCAAGCGCCCACGCGGTGGGGGTAAGCAGGAGCTTCTTTGCCATCCCCACGATGGCGTGGACCACCACACCGGCGGCGGCAGCGAGGAGTCCCCCTAAGATGCCCTGGATCCACCCACTGTTGGGCGCAACGAGGAGCCCAAACAAGGCGAGGATGAGCGCGGAGGGGAAGGTGAACAGGAACCATGAATAGATGAGGCCCAGGAGGCCCGCGCGCCCGTAGCCCAGCGCCATCCCGACCTTCGAGCTAGCCGGGCCGGGGAGAAACTGGGACATGGCCACGAGATCTGCATAGGCGGAATCGCTGAGCCACTTCCGGCGGCTGACAAACTCAGCGCGGAAATAACCCAGGTGGGCAGCCGGCCCGCCAAACGCAGTCCACCCGAGGGGGAGGAAGGAGCGCCGTACATCGCCTAGTGTGCTCATGCTCCGCATACTAATTCTTTAAGAATCACCCCGCTCGGTGAACAAGAGCGACGCACGCAGGAGGTGATCTGCGTTACTCTGAAGGGGTCGAATTCAGTTTTCTTCAACAAAAGGAGATGGCTCTCACCATGCGTATTGCTGTACCCAAAGAAATCATGAACAACGAAAACCGCGTCGCCCTTACTCCTAGTGCCGCGGACATCTTGATCAAGGACGGTCACGAGGTCCTGGTGGAAACAGCGGCCGGGGAAGGCGCCTCATTCCCGGACTCCGACTATGAAGCCGTCGGCGCGACCATTGTCCCTTCCGCTGCGGAGGCCTGGGCGGCGGATATGGTGGTCAAGGTCAAGGAGCCTCTCGAATCCGAGTACGGCTACCTGCGCGAAGACCTCCTGCTGTTTACTTACCTGCACCTGGCTGCGGATCGCCCGCTGACGGAAGCGCTCATGAAGGCCGGTACGACGGCCGTGGCCTATGAAACTGTGACCGATTCCCGTGGCACGCTGCCGCTGCTGACACCGATGTCCCAGGTGGCTGGCCGCCTGGCGGTTACTGAGGGCGCGCACCACCTGCTGTCTACTGAGGGCGGGCGCGGATTGCTGGTAGCCGGTGTGCCGGGCACGCGCCCGGCCCGCGTTGTCGTCATCGGTGGTGGCCAGGTGGGAGCTTCGGCGGTGGCGATGGCGCAAGGATTGCGCGCGGAGGTAACCGTGCTGGACCTTGACCCGCACGTGCTGCAGCGCTTCGACGAGCAGTACCATGGAAACGTGCGCACGATTGTCTCGGACCCCGCGGCGCTGGAGTCCGAGCTGCTGGAGGCAGATCTGGTCATCGGTGCAGTCCTGGTTCCGGGCGCGGCGGCCCCGAAGCTGGTGCGCGAAGACGTGGTCCAGCGGATGAAGAAGGGGGCAGTGCTTGTCGACGTCGCCATTGACCAAGGCGGTTGCTTCGAAAACTCCCGCAAGACGTCCCACGACGATCCCACCTTCAAGGTGCACGACACCATCTTCTATTGCGTGGCCAATATGCCCGGCGCGGTGGCGAACACCTCTGCCCGTGCGCTGGGTTCTGCCACTCTGCCCTACATTCGCGCAGTGGCTGCCGACGGCTTCGACGGTGCTGTGGAGCGCTTCTCGGGATTGGCCGATGGGCTTATGACCCGCGGGGGAGAACTGGTCTCCCAGCCGGTGAAGGAGGCCTTCGGGCTTTAAGGGGCGCGGTTGATGAGCATCGCCGCGACTCGCTCCATGTGGTCCCAGATCATGGCGCGGTAAGCGGGCGGGATGGTGTCTTCGTCGATCTGCGCCAGGGAGTTGCCCATGAGTTCGAGCCAGCGATCATGGGCAGCTATGTCGATGGGGTAGGGCGCATGCCGCATGCGCAGGCGCGGGTGGCCGCGCTGTTCGGAGAAGAGCTGCGGACCTCCCCAATACTGCACGAGGAACCAGGTCAAGCGTTGCTGTGCGCCTTCCCAGTCTTGCTGGGGGTACATCGGCCCGATGAGATCGTCTTCGCGCACCTGGGCGTAGAAACCACCGACGAGTTTCTCAAAGGTCTCCATTCCGCCAATGGCCTCGTACACGCTCGTTGGCTGCACGTCTAGTCTTCCTTTCGCGTCAGGCCGGGTTCTTCCAGATCAAAGATAGCCATCCCGCGCGGGTAGGGGGTGGTGATCCCCTCTTCGTGCATGGCTGTGAGGATCTTCGCCTGCATCGCGCGCTGCACATCCCATTGCTTGCCTGGCAGCGTCTTGACCGACACACGGTAGGACATGTGGTCGACCTCAAGGCCGGACATGCCGTTGACCGTCGGCGTGGCCAGGATGTAGTCCTTGATTTCGGGATCGCGGGCGGCGTCCTCTGCTGCGGACGTGATGACGTCGACTGCTCGCGTGGGATCGTTGCTCAGCGCAATCGGGACCTGGACGCGGGCCACGGAGTAGCGGTCGGAATGGTTGGCCACCTGCAAGATTTCGCCGTTGCGGACGTACCATAGCGCGCCATCGATATCGCGGACCGTGGTAATACGTAGGGAAATGGACTCCACGTCGCCGAAGACCCCGTTTCCGAGGTCGATGGTGTCACCGATGCCGTACTGGTCCTCCATGAGCATGAAGATGCCGGAGAGGAAGTCCTTGACCAACGCCTGCGCGCCGAAACCAAGGGCGACACCAACCACACCGGCAGAGGCCACGAGCGGGGCGACGTTGACGCCGAGCTTGTCCAGGATGGCGAGCACGGCCCAGACCCAGACGAAGATGGAGACCGCGGAGCGGCCCACCCCGGCGAGCGTCTGGATGCGGGAGGTGCGCCGAGCCTCCTGTGTTTGCTCGAGGACCTTGTCGGTTGTTCTGTGCGCTTTGCGCGGGGAGAGCGGCGAGCTGAGCTTGCCCTTCTTGATGCTGTTATCAGCCAGCTTGGTGATGAGTCGGCGCAGCAGCCAGCTGCCGATGATGGCGACGATGAGGATGAGCGCGATGCCGATGGGTTTGTCGATGAGCCAGGACTGCATGTTTTCTGTTTGCCACCAGCGGGTGACCGCGTCGACAGCCCCGTCGGTTGGCTCGGAGGAAGCGCTGAGGTATGCGGTTGGTCTGGTCACGTGTGTCCTTTCTGCTATCGCTCACGACTGACGCTTACCGATGGTAGGGAAGAGAACTGAATATAAAAAGCTCGTCTTTCTCCCAACTGAACAGCTTGGTCTAGACTTGTGCCTCATGACTGACAACCGCACCCTTGGCTTTTCCTCCCGTTCCATCCATGCCGGTTACCAGCCGGATCCCTACATGGGATCCATCAACGTACCGATCTACGCTTCCACCACGTTCCAACAGGACGGCCTCGCGCAGCTGCGCGGCGGCTACGAGTATGGCCGCGTGGCCAACCCCACCGTTCACTCCCTCGAGAAGACCCTCGCGGCGCTAGAGAACGCTGAATACGCCCGCTGTTTCGCCACGGGCATGGCGGCAGTCGATACCCTCATCCGCATCCTCGTGCGCCCGGGGGACCACGTGATTCTGGGCAACGATGCCTACGGCGGCATGTACCGCTTGCTGCACCACGACTATGGCCAGTGGGGCATCGAGCTGTCCATCGTCAACACCGCCGATACCGCGGCGGTAGAGGCGGCGCTGCAGGAGAACACCAAGCTGATTTGGCTGGAGACCCCGACCAACCCGGCGACAACAATCACGGATATCGCTGCGGTCGCTAAGGCAGTCAAGGAGGCTGGCGACGCCCAGATCGTCGTCGACAACACCTTCGCCACGCCCTACTTGCAAAATCCTTTGGAGCTGGGCGCGGATCACGTGCTGCATTCCACTACGAAGTACCTGGGCGGCCACTCGGATGTGCTGGGCGGCGCGGTCGTGACCAACTCCGCGGAGATGGACGAGCGCCTGCTGTACTTCCAAGGCAATGTCGGTGCGGTGTCCTCGCCTTTCGACGCCTACCTCACCGCCCGCGGTATCAAGACCTTGGAAGTCCGCATGGATCGCCACTGTTCCAATGCGCAGGCCGTGGCTGAGTTCTTGGAATCCCGTCCGGAGGTCAAGCAGGTTCTCTACCCAGGCCTGCCCTCGCACCCGGGCCATGAGCTGGCTAAGAAGCAGATGCGTGGCTTCGGCGGCATGATGTCCGTGCGCTTCCACAGCGAGGAGCATGCCCGCCAGATTTGTCTCAACACTAAGCTCATCTCGCTGGCGGAGTCCCTCGGCGGCGTGGAGTCCCTCATCGAGCACCCACAGAACATGACGCATATCTCCGCGGAGGGCTCCGAGCTCGTCCCGCCGGCAGACCTCGTGCGCATCTCCATGGGCATCGAGTCCATCGATGACCTGCTCGCGGACTTGGAGCAGGCCCTCGACGCCCTGGATTAAACCGCCGCGTGATTAGAGGGAAGTGAGCAGCGAGCCGGCCGTGCGGTCGGTTTCCTGCAGCATGAGCGGATCCGTGCCGGGCATGGGGGAGATGGTGGTATCCGGCCACTGCGAATAGGTGGGGATGCCCACGATGTGCAGGCGCGGGTCCTCGGTGCCACCGGGGTTGACCGCGCGGCGGCTCCACGTCGTCTCCGGCGAGCCGGTGGCCTGGCCATGATCGACGAAGGCGCGCACGCGCCCATTGAGGGACACTGCGAGTGGATCGCCGGCGCGGCGGACATCGGGGGAGTGCATCCAGGCGTCGATAAGCCAGGTGGAGGAAGCCTCACCGTGCGCGGTGCGCAGCGTGAACTTCTCGCCGATCTCCAGCTGGGGGCGCTGGCCTAGGAAGGTGACGAGGCCGGCGTCGACAAGCGCGAGCAGCTGACGGGTGCGGAAGAGCGGCGGGCCGGAGCCCACCATCTGCCCGAAGGCCATGAACTCCTTGTAGGTGCTGGTGCGGGACTCCCACGTCATCCGGCCTTCCGAGCCGGCGATGGAGGAGGGCTTGCGCGCGGCCGAGATGGCCCACAGCGCGGACTTGAGCGGGGAGTCGGCGGCGGCGACGGCCTCCCGGATATCGCGGGCGAGGCCCTCGGCGATGTACTCGGTGAGCTCGGCGTTCTCAGTGCCATCGAAATCCGCCAGCGGGTGCGCCCAGTGCGCCAGGTCGAGCGGCTCAGTCGATGCGCCGTCGAGCGCGACGCGCAGCTGATCCGCCATGCCCCGAAGATCCGGGGCAGTGAGCTCCGTGGAATCGATCGTGGCGAGGATATCCTCGAGCGGGCGCTGCAGAGCATCCGGTGCCACCCGCGCCTGGTTTTCGTAGTACTCGGCGTAGGCATCGCGCAGGATGTGCGGCAGCAGCTGCGTGCCGAAGTCCAGCTCCACCTTCGGATCGAGCGCGGCGGCTGCGGCACGGAAGCGGGTCAGCTCAGCCTTCGGCGGCAGCGCGTGGTACTCCGACTTCGGGATATAAGGGTAGCCGCGGCCGGAGGAGACGATGAAGTGCGGCTCCTCGCCGTTCGGCTCGTAGCGCAGCCCGGAGCGGGTGGAGGGGTCCTCGACGAACTCGCCGCCGCGGTCGATGGTGAGCAGCGCCATGACGTCAAAGAAGCCCATGCCCAAACCGCGGACCAGGACCTTCTCGCCCGCAGGGACCTCAGACACCGGCTGCTCCACGGGGTTATCCGGGCGCACCCAGTGCAAGCCGGAATCTGCGGCCTCGGCCAGCGCGCGTTCGGATTCGCTCAGCGCGGGTACCTGCCAGCCGTAGGCCAGGACGGTGGCGTCGGCGGTGACGGTAGTGCCGTCGGAAAGCGCAATGACATCGTGGCCCTCGGCCGCGTCGATGGACAGCGCGCGGGCACGGTGCTGGACGACGTCCACGCTCTCCGGCAGCTGCGCCAGTGCCACCTCGAAAACCCACTCCAGGTAGGCGCCGTAAAGCGCGCGGGAAGGGTTGGACTCGGGGCGGGTCTGCGCGAGCTCTTCGGCAAAAGAGGAGGCGAGCCCCTCGCGCGGCGGGTGGGAATCATAAAGCTCCAGCTTGGCGGGGGAGATGGAGGGGCGCTCGCCGCGCAGAAGCTGAATCCACTCGTAGAGGATGGGGCCTTCAAGTACCGGCGCAGTGGTCGTGGAGCCGGGCTCGGTGAATAGCGTGACCGCGCCAGCCAATGTGTTCATGCACAGCGTGCGGGTCTGTTCGGTGTCCCAAATGCGACCAGCGCCCAGCGGGGCATCATCGATGATGTGGAGCCGCAGGGGTGACTGAAGGGGGGTCGCGCGCAGGTGGGCTGCAAGGCGCTCGACCAGCGAGATACCACGCGGGCCGGCCCCGACGATGGCGATGGCGGGCATATAAATCAACCTCAAACTTTTAGACTGTGCTGTCTAGTGGAATAATACCGCTCAGTATGCGTTGTGTTAAATCCAGAGACGCACTGCACACCGACTATCTACTTTCTGAAAGCATTACCGTGAAAACTCTACGCGCACTCGCCGCCACCTTGGCAGCAGCCCTTGCCCTAGCGGGCTGCTCTGCTGCGGACCGGCCGGAAGGGGAGGACAACGTCCTTACCTACCTCGAGCCGCAGTTCTTCCGCACGCTCTACCCGCCGGCCGCGGGCTTCTACCCCAACGGTGGCGTGGTCAACCAGCTGACCGACCGCCTCCTCTACCAAGACCCCGAGACCCTCGAGCTCTCGCCGTGGATCGCCACGGAGATGCCCAAGGTTAACGAGGATGCCACGGAGTACACGTTTACTATCCGCACCGACGTGACCTACTCCGATGGCTCTCCTTTGACTGCCGAGAACGTCGTGGCCAACTTCGATCTCTTCGGGCGCGGTGACAAATCCCGCACGCTGACCAGCTCCGAGCAGATCGCCAACTATGACCGCGGCGAAGTCGTGGACGAGGACACCGTGAAGTTCTACTTCACCCAGCCTTCCCCGGGTTTCCTTCAGGCCACCTCCGCCTATAACGCCGGCCTGCTCTCCGATTCCACGCTGGCCTTGGACAACGAAGGCTTTGGCCCTGGCAACGCGGTCAACGTCATCGGCTCCGGCCCCTTCGTAGTGGAGTCGGAAGAAATCGGCACCGACCTTAAGCTTAAGACCCGCGAGGACTATGACTGGGCCCCGCCGGCAGTCAAGCACCAAGGCCGTGCGGAGATCGACGGCGTCCACTACATCCTCGCTGCCGAGGAATCCGTGCGCACCGGAGCAATCCTTTCCGGCCAGGCCGATATCGCTCGCCAGATCTCCGCTCCGCAGGAGCCGCTGCTTGAGGAACAGGGCATCAACATCATTGCCCGCGGCACGAACTCCATGAACAACCAATTCGCCTTCCGCTTCGATCACCCGTTGCTGCACGATAAGCGCGTGCGCGAGGCCATCATCCACGGCGTGGACCGCGAGGAGATCCTCCGCGTGCTCTTCTCCGAGTCTTACCCGCTCGCCACCCCGACGGTGGCCGAGACTGGCCTGGCCTACAAGGACCAGTCTTCCGCTTATACCTTCGACCCCGAGGAATCCAAGCGCCTCCTCGACGAGGCCGGCTGGGAGCCCGGCCCCGACGGCATCCGCGTCAAGGACGGCCAGCGTCTCGTCCTGCGCACCAACACCGCCTTGCCACAGCCGCGCTCCAAGGAAGTCATGACCATGGTCCAGGACCAGCTGCGCGCCCTGGGCATTGGCATCCAGGTCAACGCCGGCGACCAGGCCACCCAGAACGCCGATGCCAAGGACATCAACAAGGTGCAGATCTACCACTCGATGGTGGGCCGCGCCGACTACGACGTCATCACCTCGCTCTACGGGATCAACAACCGCGATGCCTTCCTCAACCAGGACGCGGAGGGCAATCCCATCGACGAGCACCTGCAGGAGCTTCTCGACGCCGTCCTCGACACCCCCGACAAAGAAGGCCGCATCAAGGCCACGGAAGAGGTCCAGGACTACCTCACCGAGCAGGCCTACGTGCTCCCGCTCTTCGAGGAACCTGTGGTCTACGCCGTGCGACCGGGCATCACTGGCTTTAGCCCGGAATCGGTAGCGCGCCCGTGGTTCTACGAGGTCAGCATCGACGCCGCGCCATCGGATGAGGAGGAAAAATAGATGACAACCCGCCAGATCTTCAGCCGCATTGGGCAGGCTCTCCTCGTGCTGCTCATTACTTACACCGTGGCCTTCCTGCTTCTTTCGGCGCTGCCGTCGGATGCCGTGCAGTCCCGCTTCGGCGATCCCGCCCTGGGCCTATCCCAGGCGGAGATTGAGGCTATTCGGGAGGAGATGGGCGTCGACAAGCCGCTTGTAGTGCAGTACTTCACCTCCCTGGGCGGCTTCCTCACCGGGCACTTTGGTAACTCCACGCAGTCCGGCGCCCCGGTGGCTACGCTGCTTGCCGACGCCCTTCCCCACACCCTCATCCTGGCCATCAGCGCCATCGGCTTGGCACTCATCGTGGCCGTATTCGTCGCCTTCCTTGCCACGCTGCCCGGTCTCGGCGCCATCGGCTCCTTCTTCCGGGGTCTGCCTTCCTTCATGGTCTCGCTGCCCGGCTTCTGGATCGCGATCCTGCTCATCCAGTTCTTTTCCTTCCAGCTGGGCTGGGTGCGCGTTATCGAACCTGGGTCTGTCGAAGGCCTCATCCTGCCGACCTTGACGCTGTCCGTGCCCATGGCCGCACCGCTCATCCAGGTTCTGATTCGCTCCATTGATGAGACGCAGTCGCGGCCCTTCGTCCAGGCGGTGCGCTCTCGTGGTGCCTCGGAGTCCTGGATCTTCTGGCGCACCGTCCTGCGTAATTCGCTGCTGCCTACCTTGACCATGGCGGGCCTGCTCTTTGGTGAGCTCGTCGGCGGTGCCGTGGTGACCGAAACCGTCTTCGGCCGTACCGGCTTGGGCTACATGGTGGCCCAAGCGGTGGCTAACCGCGATACCCCGGTGCTGCTGGCGGTGGTTCTCATCGCCGCAACTTCCTACATCATCATCAACCTCGTCGTGGATCTGCTCTACCCGGTACTGGATCCCCGCCTGCGCGCCGGTTCCCCGAAACGCCGCGCTGCCGCCACTGAAGAAAGGACGGTGCGCTCATGAGTGTGACGTTCACCAAACCCCTGCGAACCTCGCGCCGCGCTCCCGCGGGGCAGGCCAACCCATGGCTCGCGCCGGGTTCCGTCATCGCCATTATCGTCCTCGCGGTGGCGTTCTTGGCCGCCCTGTTCCCGAGCCTGTTTACCTCGGCTGACCCGTACGCGGGCACCGACGTAGCCCTGTTGGCGCCGGGGGAGTCCGGCCACCTCATGGGCACGGACGCGGTGGGCCGCGACCTGTATGCGCGCATCGTCTACGGTGCCCGCCAGTCGCTGCTTGGCGCGCTGATCGCCGTGGCTGTCGGCTTGGTCGTCGGTACGCTGATCGGTCTTCTCGCCGGCTCCCTGCGAGGAGCGGTGGATAGCGTGCTCATGCGCGTCGTCGACGTGCTGCTGTCCATCCCCGGCATCCTGTTGTCGCTTTCCATCATTATCGTGCTGGGTTTCGGCTCCGTGCAGGCGGCGGTGGCCGTCGGTGCGACCTCGGTGGCGACCTTCGCGCGCCTGGCCCGCTCCCAGGTGATCACCGTGGCCAGCTCGGACTACATCGAGGCCGCGTACGGCGCTGGCGCCACCCACGCCACGGTGCTCTTCCGCCACATCCTTCCCAATTCACTCACCCCTGTTATCGCCCTGGCCACCCTGCAATTCGGCACCGCGATCCTGCAGCTGTCCATCCTCGGCTTCCTGGGCTACGGCGCCCCGCCGCCGACCCCGGAATGGGGCCTCATTATCGCCGAGGGCCGCGACTTCATGGCCACCGCCTGGTGGCTCATCATCCTGCCTGGCATCGCGCTGGTCGCCGTGGTGATGTCCGCTAACCGTCTGTCCCAGAACTTCCCCGTGGAGGCCTAACATGACTGTTATAAAAGATGCAGCTCAGCCCCTGCTCAGCGTGCGGGATCTAAACGTGTCCTATTCCACTGCAGGTGGTGACGTTTCCGCCGTGCAAGGCGTCAACCTCGAGGTTCACCCGGGGCAGATGACCGCCATCGTGGGCGAGTCCGGCTCCGGCAAGACCACCTCCGCCATGGCAGCCATCGGCTTGCTGCCCTCGAATGCCACCATCGATGCCGGAACCATCACCTTCGATGGCCGCGATATCACTTCGCTGCGTCGCCGCGAGTGGCGTGAGCTGCGTGGGCGGCGCATCGGCCTCATCCCGCAGGACCCGAACAACTCCCTCAACCCGGTGCAGACCATCGGCGCCTCGGTGGAGGAGGGGCTGCGCATCCACAAGGTTGGTACTGCGGCCGAGCGCAAGGCTAAGGCGTTGGAGTTGCTGGAGCGCGTCGGCATCGATGACCCTGCGCGCCGCTATCACCAGTACCCGCACGAGCTGTCCGGCGGCATGAAGCAGCGCGTGCTCATCGCCGCCGCCGTGGCGCTGGAGCCCGACCTCATCATCGCCGATGAGCCCACCTCCGCGCTGGATGTCACCGTGCAGAAGATCATCCTCGACCTCCTCGACGACATGCGCGCAGAGCTCGGCATGGGCATCCTCTTCATTACCCACGACCTCGCCGTGGCCGGTGACCGCGCCGACCGCGTCGTGGTCATGGAGTCCGGCCAGCTGCGCGAGGAGGGCCTGGCCGCCACGGTGCTGACGAACCCGCGCCACGACTACACCAAACGCCTGCTTGCCGACGCCCCCTCCCTCACCGTCGCCGACGCCCGCACAGCAACCACCGGCGCTGTTGCGAAGGCTGGCGCAACCGCTGAACGCGCTTCTTCTGTTCCCCACGTCGCGGCGACTGCTCGGGATGCCGGCGAACCACTGGTGCGCGTGGAAGGCCTGACCCAGCGCTTCGGCGACTTCACCGCGGTCGATGACATCTCCTTCACCGTGGCCAAGGGATCCACCCACGCCATCGTGGGCGAGTCCGGCTCCGGCAAGACCACGACTGGGCGCAGCATCGCCATGTTCAACACCCCGACATCGGGCAGCATCACCGTGGGCGGGCGCGACATCGTGGGTCTGCGCGGTAAGGCCTTGCGCGAAGAGCGCAACAACATCCAGCTGGTCTACCAGAACCCCTATGGCTCCCTGGACCCCAAGCAGACGATTGGCCAGACGGTGGCGGAGCCGCTGCGGAATTTGAAGGGGGAGCGTGCAAGCGCGGCCAAGGAAAAGGCCAAGGAGTTCTTGGACCTGGTGGCGCTGAACCCGGACTACTACGACCGCCGTCCGCGCGAGCTCTCCGGCGGTCAGCGCCAGCGCGTGGCGATTGCCCGCGCCATGATTGTAGAGCCGGAGCTGGTCATCCTCGACGAGGCAGTCTCCGCCCTCGACGTCACCGTGCAGGCCCAGATTCTGCGGCTGCTGGCCCGGCTGCAGGAGGAGCTCGGTCTGACCTACATTTTCATCTCGCACGACCTCGCGGTGGTCAACCAAATCTCCGATACCGTATCGGTGCTCTCGAAGGGCCAGCAGGTGGAGTGCGGGCCTACGGCAGAGGTCTTCAGCAACCCGCAGTCACCGTTTACCCGGAAGCTCATCGAGGCCATCCCCGGCTCGCGCTACCGCGCCGGCGACCTCAACCTGGGCCTGTAGCCTGGGCGAAAACGAAAGGATTAATTCATGGCAGACATCATAAACCTGTTGGCGGGTGTTGAGGGAGACGTGGCTCAGCTGCGCGAGCGCCGGCCCGAAGCAAAGGAGAACGCACAAGCCTCCTTCGCCGCGCTCCTCGAGCCTTCAGCGCCCGGCACGTTTAGCTATGCGGAGCGCTACGCTATCGCGACGTTTGTTGCGGGCGTGTATCAGGCGGCTCCTGCCGTCGCCTTTTATTCTGACCTGCTGGCGGAGGAATCGGAGGAGCTCGCCGCCGAGATAGCCCGCGCTGTAGAGCGCGGCATCACCAGCGGCCCGTACATCGATGGCGGCTTCACGCTTTTCGAGGGCTCACCGCGCCTCGCCGCCGCCCTTGACTTCGCCCACCTTCTGGTCTTCCACCCCAAGGACGCCTCCCCGGCTGCGATTGGTCACCTGCAGGCGGCCGGGTGGTCCAACGATGACATCGTGACGCTGGCGCAGCTGGTCAGCTTCCTATCCTTCCAGCTGCGCGTGGTGTACGGCCTCTCCGTGCTTGCCGGTGCCGCGCAGCCCGCGCCCGTGACTGAGGCGCCGCGCCCCACCCAGACCCCGGAGTGGGTGCCGGGGGAGGGGACGTTGGTGCCGGACGTCGCCAAGCCGCAGGGCTTCGTGGCGCACTCGCTGGGCTGGAAGCCCTGGGTGCCGCCGCAGCCGAAGGAGGAGTTCACGGACGCGCAGCGTGATGCGCTGATTAAGCCCGAGCGCATCGACATGGAGTACTTCCGCCTGCTAGCCCGCGACCCAGCAGCGCTCAAGGCGCGCACGCTCACGGACCTGGACATCTTCTACAACACCGACGGCGGCCTCGGCCGCGCCGAGCGTGAGCTGGCCGCCACGGTAGTCTCGCGCCTCAACGGTTGCGAGTACTGCGCGTCGGTGCACCAGCAGCGCGCGAAGGAGGAGGGCGGTGACGCCGCGGCGATTGACCGCCTGCTCGAGGAAGGCGTAGATGCTGACCTGGGCTCGGCGCAGTGGTCTGCCATCCGCGATGCCGCTCTGGCCCTGACCGAGTCTCCCTTTGCGTTCGACGCCTCCCACGTTGAGCGCCTCGAGGCCGTGGGATTCGATACCCTAGCCATCATCGATGTCATCAACTCCACCGCGTTCTTCAACTGGGCCAACCGCCTGATGCTGACGCTGGGGGAGCCGGATGTACCGAAGCGTTTCCGCTAACGAGAAGGAGGAACAACCATGGTGAAAACTGCCGTTGTAACTGGTGCGACGGGTGGAATGGGCGCGGAGATCATCAAGGATCTTGCCCGGGACCACCGCGTGTATGCCCTGGGCCGGCGCGCCGGGGAGCTGCCGGAGGCGGAGAACATCGTGCCGGTGGAAATCGACTTGCTGTCGCTTCTCGACGGCGCAGCGCTCCCCACCGAACTGGCTTCGCTTGAACGCGTCGACGTGCTCGTGCATGCGGCGGCGCGGGCGGATAAGCGCTCTGTGGAAAGCGCTAGGCCAGAGGATTGGCGCGCGCAGATGGACCTCAACGTGCACGTGCCAGCCGAGCTGACCCGCCAGCTTCTGCCCGCGCTGCGTGCGGCGGAAGGGCTTGTGGTGTTCATTAACTCCGGTGCCGGCATTCACTCCTATGGTGACAACGTCATTTACGCCGCCACGAAGCATGCTTTGTACGCGCTTGCCGACGGCTTGCGCCTCGGCGAGCTCGGCATCCGCGTGTCCACCGTCGCGCCGGGCCCGACGGATACCCCGATGCTGCAGGGCCTGCAGGACTACAACCCGGAGCATGTCATCGCCCCAGTCGAGGTGGCGAAGGCTATCCGCGCCACCGTTGATGCCGGCCCTACCACGCAGCTCACTGAGATCCGCGTGCGCCCACGCATTGAGCTAAACCAGCGCAAGTAGGTGGCGCGTTTTCTCTCAAGATGCGAAAAACCCAGCACACGGTACAGTTATGAGGCGTGTCCACCTCTCAACGCCGCCGCCCCGCCTATTTGGTGATCGCGGATTCGCTGCGGAGCAAGATTGAATCCGGCGAACTGAAGCCGGGTGATCGCTTCCCCACGGAGCGGGAATTGGTTCAGGAATACAAGGTGGCGCGCATGACAGTGCGCCACGCCCTGGACATCGTCCAGATCGAGGGACTTATCGACCGCAAGCGTGGGCGCACCGGCGGCACCTTCGTGCGTGCCACCCCGCCGACGCTGAGCCTGACGAGCGGGCGCAGCGCCCTCGACCAGCTGCGTGAGCATGGCCTTGAGGTTGAGGTGCGGGTGCTGTCGTTGGCGTTGATTGAAACTCCGGGCCATCTTGCCTCCGCCTTCGGGATTGAGGAGGGTGATGCCGTGTGGGAGTGCCGTACGGTGCAGATGACTGAAGGATCGCCCATCATGGTCTCCACGCTTCTTATCCCGCAGGCCTTGGCACCGCACCTCACGGAAGAGGAAATGCAGAAGCCGCTGACTGAACTATTGACGGAGCTTGACCTGGCACCCGTATTTAAGCGGGATTCTCTCGTGGCCGCCACCGCGCGCACGGAGGAGCAGAAAGCCCTGGGCGTTGGACGCAACCAACCGGTCTTGCGCATTACGCGAACCGTCAAAGCAGAGGGCGGCCTCGTAGCCGCTCAGCTGGAGGAGACCCTGCGCCCTGATGCGGTCACGGTGGAAGTTGTCGTCGGCGAGGACCCCACGCCGACCCTCGACTAAACACTATGAGTCTGCGACCCTGCGGGGGCAGCCGTCATTAGGTGTGTCCCTTTGGGGAGGCGTTAAAGCACGCCAACTCGTCAGCCATCTTTCGGTTGGCGGGTTTCGTTCTTTAAGGGCTTAACCCTCAGCGGGAAGCGCGTGAATCGTGCTCAAGGATCGCCGATATGCCCGCGTGCCTTGATGTGGT
>NZ_KV794759.1:0-24814 GCF_001808895.1 Corynebacterium sp. HMSC070E08 | reverse complement strand
TTCAAGTGATGCATCCACCACTTGAAACCGCCTGAATCAGAGGCTATAACTTTGGCAGATCGGGCAGTTTGGCTACCCCGACCCTGTTGTTGGCCCAGCGGGGTGGATGGGAAAACGGCGAAGCCGCCCTCCCGAAGGAGAGCGGCGGCGTGGGCGAAAGCGAGCTTAGAAGTTGTCGCGGTCGCGGTTGGTCATGGTGAGAACGTTGAGGCGCTCATCGAGCTCTTCCTCGGTGAGGTTCTCGCCGTCGACGAAGCCGAGGTCGATGACTGCCTCGCGGACGGTGATCTTCTCGTTCAGCGCGTGCTTAGCTGCCTTGGCGGCGTTCTCGTAGCCGATCTTGGAGTTCAGCGGGGTGACGATGGAGGTGGAGGACTCCGCAAACTTCTTCATGCGCTCCTCGTTGGCCTCGATGCCGTCGATGCACTTCTCGGCGAAGACGCGGGAGACATTTGCCAGCAGGCGGGAGGACTCGAGGACGTTGCGGGCCATCATCGGGATGTAGACGTTGAGCTCGAAGTGGCCGTTGGAGCCGCCGAAAGCAACAGCGGCGTCGTTACCGATGACCTGGCTGACCACCATGGTGGCGGCCTCGCTCAGGACCGGGTTGACCTTGCCCGGCATGATGGAGGAGCCCGGCTGCAGATCCGGGAGGTGGATTTCTGCCAGACCGGTCAGCGGGCCGGAGCCCATCATACGAATGTCGTTGGCAATCTTGTTGAGGGAGATAGCCACGGTGCGCATGGCGCCGGAGAACTCGACGAGGGCATCGCGGGCAGCCTGGGCCTCGAAGTGGTTCTTGGCCTCGGAGAGCTGGTCAATGCCGGTGAGCTTCTTGAGCTCCTCGGTGACCTTGCCGCCAAACTCAGCGTCGGTGTTCAGGCCGGTACCGGTAGCGGTGCCGCCGATAGCCAGTTCACCCAAGCGTGGCAGGGTGGCCTCAACGCGCTCGATGCCGAGCTCGATCTGGCGAGCGTAGCCGCCGAACTCCTGGCCCAGGGTGATCGGGGTGGCGTCCATCAGGTGGGTACGGCCGGACTTGACCACGTCAGCGAATTCCTTGGCCTTGGCCAGAAGAGAGTCGTGGAGCACCTTGAGGCCCGGGATGAGGTCATTGACGGCAGCCTCAGTTGCCGCAACGTGGGTTGCGGTGGGGAAGGTGTCGTTGGAGGACTGGCCCATGTTCACGTGGTCATTCGGGTGGATCTCCACGCCATTGTTGTGGGCGATGGAGGCGATGACCTCGTTGGTGTTCATGTTGGAAGAGGTACCAGAGCCGGTCTGGAAGACATCGATCGGGAAGGCATCGTTGTGCTTGCCCTCTGCGATCTCGGTGGCAGCGGCGATGATGGCGTCAGCCTTCTCTGCATCCAGCTTGCCGGAGTCCTTGTTTACCTGGGCGCAGGCAGCCTTGAGGAGGCCGAGTGCGCGGATCTGAGCATCTTCGAGGCCGCGGCCGGAGATCGGGAAGTTCTCCACGGCGCGCTGGGTCTGGGCACGCCACAGGGCGTCGACCGGAACCTTTACCTCGCCCATGGTGTCGTGTTCAATGCGGTATTCAGTCATGAATTCACCTTTTCTGTGAAATGAGTTTTGTTGGGTTCTTTATGTGTGCCGTGGCACGGCATTCATGGCCACCGTAGCACTCTTCCTGGGAAAGTGGACTAGCTTTCCTGATCGTGGGGGTTGGTGTAGTCCACCACGGAGTATTCCTGCAGCTTAGCCAGCTTATGGATGGAGTCGACGTAGCGGATGGTGCCGGACTTGGAGCGCATGACCAGCGAGCGGGTGGTGGCGCCGTTCGGGCGGTAGGAGACGCCACGGAGCATATCGCCGTTGGTCACGCCGGTAGCGGCGAAGTAGCAGTTCTCGGAAGAAACCAGATCGTTGGTGGTGAGGACGCGGTCGAGGTCGTGGCCAGCCTTGCGGGCCTTCTCTGCTTCCTCCTCATCCTTGGGCCACAGCTTGCCCTGGATTTCACCGCCCATGCACTTCATCGCGCAGGCGGTGATGATGCCCTCCGGGGTGCCGCCAATGCCCATCATGAGGTCGATGGAGTTGCTGTCCTGGCAGGTGGCGATGGCACCTGCGACGTCACCGTCCATGATGAGGCGGACCTTGGCGCCGGCTTCACGGATCTCGCGGATGAGGTCATCGTGACGGGGGCGGTCGAGCACGACGACGGTGAGGTCGGCCGGCTTGATGCCCTTTGCCTTGGCCACGGACTTCACGTTCCACTCGACCGACTCATTGAGGTCGATGGCACCGACTGCCTCAGGGCCAACGGCAATCTTCTTCATGTAGAAAACCGCGGACGGGTCATACATGGTGCCGCGCTCAGCAGCAGCGATGACGGAAATGGCGTTCGGGCGGCCCTCAGCCATGAGGCGGGTGCCGTCAACCGGGTCGACGGCGATGTCCATCTCGGCGCCCTGGCCGGTGCCGACCTTCTCGCCGTTGAACAGCATGGGGGCTTCATCCTTCTCACCCTCGCCGATGACGACGACGCCGTTCATCTCGACGGAGTTGATGAGCTTGCGCATAGCATCCACCGCGGCGCCGTCACCTTCATTCTTCTGTCCACGGCCAACCCAGCGACCCGAGGCGAGCGCTGCTGCCTCGGTGACGCGCACCAGCTCCATGGCTAGGTTGCGGTCGGGGATATAAGACGTGTTATCAGACATGTGTGATTAGTCCCTTTCTTTTCAGGTGGCTCGGCCCGGGGTGGGGGACAACCCGGAATACAAATTCTATTCTTCCACTTTTCCTGCCCACTCAAGCCCGAATGCCTCCCCCAGAAGAGGGGCGGGGGTGCACCACCTGCCGAAAAGGCAGGTGAGAGGGCGCTGTCGCGTGTGTCGGAGGCGTCGTGCCATACTGGGCGGGTGGCATCTGAAGATAAACCAAAGATTTTCGAGGACGCGCGTGATATCACCCTGACGGTGGGCATCATCCTCATCATGATGTTCCTGGCCGTCGGAGCAACGGGACTATGCTCGATAAACCCGGAAAAGTCCGGGCCTGTGCAGAATGTGGATGCCGCTACCTTCCTGGAGATGGAAGCGCGCGGTAGCGGGGCGGTCATTCGTGAGCCTGTCATGCCGGAGGGCTGGCAGCCGACGGCCGCGCGGCGCAAGCAAGTGGGCAGCGAGTCCGGTGCCGTGGTGAGCTGGCTGACCGCGAATGAAGGATACGTTGAGTCGGCACAGACCCAGCTAGCGCTTGAGGATGTCCCCACCGCTTACGATTCCAACTATCGAGCCAACTCCGAGCGGCGTGAGGTAGCGGGTCAGGACGTGGAAATCCTGAGCAGCGACGACAAGGACGTTCGCCCCCTGTGGATCACGGACTTGGGCGATGCCCGCCTCATCCTTACCGGCTCTGCCTCCGACGCGGATTATGAGGCGGCTCTGACCGCATTCGTCGAGGCCGAGCCGCTCCAGATCGCTGAGGACGGCAGCGTCATCAGCGAGTAACTAGTCAGCGAAACGTCACGCTCTGCAGCGCGCCGTCCCATTCCACCTCGACCGCGTCGCCAGCAGCGCTGCGCAGGGTCTCGGGGTCGAGCCCGCTCAGGCGGGTCTTGCCAAGGTAGATATCTACCTTTTCGTGCTTGGACTTGCTGGGGAATAAGGAGACCTCGCTGAGTTTCCCTTCGGTGAAGCGCAAGACAATGGAGCCGGAAAAGTAGCTGATTTCTTCGCCGTTGTCGGTGTGCGGGGTGCCGAAGAATTCCTCGGCGAGCTGGCGCGGATCACCAAAGACCATGGCACCTGCTCCGCCGGACTTGGAGACGAAGTCGACGCGATCTCCCGGGTAGCCGTAGATCTTCATTTAAACCTCTCCTGATTCCGTTTGTGCTTCTGCGTTGTCCGGGCTGTCCGCATTCTTGCGGAGGGCTTCCTCTACGCGCTTGGAAGCGCCGTCGAGGTGTGCCTCGCAGGCCTTGGCTAATGCCTCGCCGCGCTCCCAATATTTCAGGGACTCGTCCAAGCCCATCTGACCGAGCTCGAGGATCTTCACGGTTTCGATAAGTTCGTCGCGGGCCTGCTCATAGCTCAGCTCCTCGACGGGCGGGAAAGCGTCTTGGCCGGGCTGGCCGGCGCCAATCGTGTCAGTCATGAGGGATAATGCTTCTTTCTTACTGGTTCTGTATAAAGCGTTCTGTTTAATCCGCAGCCTGGGAGGCCATGGCGGCGGCGGTAATCGAGCCATCGCCGACGCGGATGCGCAGTTGCGAACCCGGGGGCGATTGCGTGTAGCTCGTGACGACCTCCGGCCCGCTGCCATCGCGCGGAAGGACCTGCACAATGGCATAACCACGCTCGAGAGTGGCCGAGGGACCCAAGGCGGAGACACGCGCACGCAACGAGGCTACCTGGTTGCTTTCGCGGTCCAGCTGATGAGTAATGACTCGCCGGATCGACGCAACGTGGCGTTCGAGTTCCTCGCGGCGCGCGGTGATCGGCACCATGGGGTCTGCGAGGACTGGGCGGGAGCGAATGCTCTCGAGCCCGCGGCGCTCCCGTTCCACCCAGCCGCGCAGCGCAGCCGCCATGCGGGAACGAGCTTCGGAAATCACGGCGTATTCCTCGGCCGCAGAGGGCACGACGCGCTTGGCCGCATCGGTGGGGGTGGCGGCGCGGAGATCGGCGACGTCGTCAAGCACCGGATGGTCCGGCTCGTGACCGATGGCGGAGACGACCGGGGTGCGGGCGGCGGCCACAGCGCGCTGGAGAGCCTCCTCGGAGAAGGGGAGCAGGTCTTCCACCGATCCGCCTCCGCGGGCGATGATGATGACATCGACCTCCGGGTTGGCATCGAGGGTCTGCAGGGCGTCGATCACCTGAGTTACTGCCGTGGCTCCCTGCACCGCTGTGTTGATGACCTCGAACTGGACTGCCGGCCAGCGGTCTTGTGCCACCGAGAGGACGTCGCGCTCAGCGTGGGAGCCACGGCCGGTGATGAGTCCGATTTTCTTTGGCAGGTAGGGAAGCGGCAGTTTGCGGGAAGGATCGCACAGGCCCTCCTGGAGTAGGCGCTGGCGCAGCATCTCTACTCGGGCGAGGAGATCGCCGATGCCGACGTGGCGAATCTCGGTAACCCACAGGGAGAAGCTACCGCGCCCAGCGTAGAAGGCGGGCTTGCCGTAGACCACGACGCGGTCGCCGTCCTTGAGCGGCGAGGGAGCATTCCGGATGAGCGACGTGTTGCAGGTCAGCTGGACAGATTTCTCCTGTTCCACGTCACGCAGGGTGATATAGGACAGTTTCCACGTCGGCTTCATGTTCAGCTGGGTGATCTGGCCCTCCACCCAGAGGAAGCCGAGGCGCTCGATCCAGCCTTTGACTTGGTCATTGACCTTGCCGACGGGCCACGGTGTCTCCGCGGAATTGGCCGGTTGGTTCACGCGCAGTCCTTTCTCTTGAGTGGTCTGTGCTTCGGGGCGTGCTCCGTCTAGTGTATGGGGCGCACCGGACATCGGGTGTCACCGGTCACCTGCGGCGGGCGGGAATCGGCGGGAACTACAGTATGTGGGCAACTTTAGATACTCTGGTTGGCATGACTGAAACTGCAAAGAAGGTGCTCCTCGCGGCTCCCCGCGGCTACTGCGCCGGCGTGGACCGCGCTGTTGAGACAGTGGAAAAGGCGCTGGAAAAGTACGGCGCTCCCATCTACGTGCGCAAGCAAATCGTGCACAACCGCTTCGTCGTTGAATCCCTGGCCAAGCGTGGCGTCATCTTTGTGGAAGAGGCCTCCGAGGCCCCCGAAGGTGCTCACCTGGTATTTTCTGCGCACGGCATCGCGCCGAGCGTGCGCAAAGAGGCCGAAGAGCGCAAGCAGCTAACGCTAGACGCCACGTGCCCGCTGGTGACCAAGGTGCACAAGGAAGCCCAGCGTTTTGAGCGCGACGGCTACCAGATTCTGCTGATCGGCCACGAAGGCCACGAAGAGGTCGAAGGTACTGCCGGCGAGGCCCCAGACGTCACCCACCTGGTGGATGGTTTGGAGGGCGTCGACAAGCTGCCGGACTTCCTACACGAGGAAAAACTCATCTGGCTGTCCCAGACCACGTTGTCGGTGGATGAGACCATCCAGATCGTCAACAAGCTGCGCGAGCGCTTCCCACACCTGGAAAACCCGCCGTCAGACGATATTTGCTACGCCACACAGAACCGCCAGGAGTCGGTCAAGGCCATCGCCCCGAAGTGCGATCTCATGATCGTTGTCGGCTCCCAGAACTCCTCCAACTCCAAGCGCCTGGTCGAGGTTGCCCTGGAGGCAGGTTCGAAGACTTCTTATCTGGTGGATTTCGCCTCAGAGATCGATGAGGCCTGGCTTGAAGGCGTGAACACCGTTGGCGTCACGTGTGGTGCCTCCGTGCCTGAGCTGCTGGTGCGTGAAGTGCTCGAATACCTGGATGAGCGCGGTTACAGCGACGTTGAGCAGGTGACCACCTCCACGGAGACCATCACGTTCTCGCTGCCGCGCGATCTGCGCCCGGCACGTACTGCGCGCTAGTCCTCGTCGTAGAGGTTTTCCTCGAGCGGCTGGGGGGACCGCTGGGGGCGCCGCGCATTCTCCGCTGCTTCAGCGGCGGCGCGGCGGAAATCCTCCTGCACGTCGGTCTCGGGGGACGCTTGGCGGAGCTGGGCGCGCTCTTCGGCCTGCAGGCGGCGGCGTTCCTCACGGTTGCGCTCTCGGACCCGTCCAGAGCTCGTGTTCTCCCGGGCAATGAGCTCTGCCACGGAGAGCCGCTCAGAGCGGTTGCGGCGGTCGGAGGCAGCGTCGGCACGGCGCTTCTTTTGTGCTTCCGCTTCTCGGCTCTTCGCGTGGTTGTTGCTGCTCCATATACGCATGACCGCGAGCAGCGCACACGCCAAGACCGTGACGATGAGCACTGGGAAGTGCTGTATCAGTGGGAAGGCCGTGGTGAGAAGCGCGGTCTTGGAAAACGGAGAGGCGCCTTCCGGCAAGGCAGCCGTCGAGTTAATGAACCCGCCGCCTACGGTTCCTAGCGCGTAGAGCAGCGGCAGGGTGATCACCAACAAGTAGAGCCCGCGGATCTCCACCAACCAGGTGAGAGCGAGCGAGCCAAGTCCAAAGATCAGGGCGAACGGCAGGGCAACCTTGCCGAGCACACCTGAGACTGCCAAGGCCACAAGCGTCACGACGAGCGCGACGAGGAGCGCTCGGGTAAGCGGCATCCCACGGCGGGGAGGGCGGCGACGATTTTTGGCAACAGACACGACCAGAGAGCTTACCGGGATTGGTGACCAAAACGTTATTCATCGTGGGCGCGCCGCGGCCAAGAACCGACACTGCGCGGCTCCACCGGTAGGCGGTCAACGCGGGCGGGCACATCTAGTTCCTTGAGCCGCCGCGCGGTGACCCCGACGCGGGAGTCCAAGCTGGCCAAACTCGCGTTATAAGCCTCAACCGCGCGCTCGAGGCCGCGGCCGACCTTGTCATAGTGCTCGTTGAGGGTATTAAGGCGCGTGTAGAGCTCACGTCCCAAGCGCTGTACCTCGCGGGCTTTGTCGGAGATTTCTTCGTGCTGCCAGCTCACCGCCACGGTGCGCAGGAGGGCGAAGAGAGTGCTCGGCGTGGCGATGACGATGTTGCGCTCGAATGCGAACTCGAGCAGCTCGGCATCGATGGATAGCGCGGCGTCGACGAAGGTATCCGCGGGAACGAAGAGGATCACAAACTGCGGCGTGGGGGAGAAAGCCTCGATATAGTCCTTAGAAGCCAGTGCTTGGACATGTGAGCGCATCAGGTGCGCGTGGCGGCGCAGAAACCCTGCCCTTTCTTCTGGATCCTCAGTCTCCATGGCGTCGAGGTAGGCGCTGAGTGGAACCTTGGCGTCGACCACAATGCTGCGCCCACCTGCCAGGTGAACGACGAGGTCAGGGCGGACTACCGAACCGTTGATGCGAGCGCTGACCTGGGAGTCGAAATCCACATGTTTGCGCATGCCACCGAGCTCGACCACGCGCTCCAGCTGTACTTCGCCCCAGCGCCCGCGGACGTTCGGCGAGCGCAGCGCACCGACCAACTTATCGGTGCGATCGGAGAGCCGCGTCGAGGTCCGCGTTACCGCTTGAACTTGGCTGCTGAGTGCGGCGAGCGAGGTCGCGCGATCCTCCTCAATTTCCTGCAGTTGCAGGCCCAAGCGGTCCATGGCCTTTTCCAGCGGGGCAAGCTCTGCTTGGCGGCGTTGGGATTCTTGCAGCGCGCGGTGCTCCTCGGAGGGCTGGGAAGACTGCGCGGAATAAGCGCGAGCCAGCCAACCGAGGGCGGCGCCAATGATGAGGCCGAGGAAGAGGAGCAACACGGGAAGGGTAGACGTCATGCCTGTCATCATGACATGCGTCCCGGACACGCCCCGCTAGTTTTTGTCCTTCGACTGCAACATCTGTTCGAGAGCGCCGATGGCGCGCTTAACTCCCGCGCGGGCGCCGCTATCGCGCTCGCTGAGTTCCGCGTCGACATCGACCTTGCGGTCCAGCGGGCTCGTGCCATCGCTGGCGACGTCTTCCGCTGCGCCTTCCGGGGCAGCGTGGTCCGGGACGGACAGCCATTGCTCCCGTTTGTGGTCACCCTGCTGCTGGGTATAGCGGCCGATGAGGAAGCCTGCCACGGTAGAAAACTCCAGCTCCTCGGCGGTCCTTTCGCCGGATTGGAGCATCACCATGTCTTGGAAGTAGCGGTAGACCACGGCGATGGTGGCGGCAACCGGCACGGCGAGGAAACCGCCAATGAGGCCAAAGAGCGCGGAGCCGACGGTCACAGAAATCAGCACGATAACCGGGTGCAGGTTCATCGCCTTCGACTGCAGCCACGGGGAGAGCACGTTGCCCTCGAGCTGTTGGACCAGCAGAACCAAGCCAAGCACCAGAAGCGCCTTGGTGAAGCCCAAGGACACCAGCGCGATGGTCACGGACAATGCGCCGGCCACAATTGCGCCGACAAAGGGGATGAAGCCGGCGATGAATGTGATGATGGCCAAGGCCATGGCCAAGGGAACACCGATGAGTGCGAGGCCGAGGCCGATAAAGACGGCGTCGACAAGCGAGACTATCGCTTGTGCCCGCACGAAGCCGCCCAGCGTGGTCCACACACGAGTCAGCAGCTCAGTCAAGTGCCAGCCGGTGCGGCGGCCCGTCGCTTGGCGCAGCCACGGCAGGAAGTTGTGGCCGTCCTTGAGGAAGAAGAAGGTCAGCACCACGATGATGAAAAGCGTGACCACGATGGAGGTGGCCGTGCCGATTCCAGTAAACACGGAGCCCGCAATGGAACCCGCCTGGCGTTGCAGCCACAGGGCGATTTCATCGATGTAACCGCCGATTTCATTCGCGTCGAGGTTGAGCGGTGGGCCCTGTGCCCAGAGCTGCAAGCGTTGAATTCCCTCCACAGTCTGCAGATACAGAGTTTGGGACTGACGAGCGAAGTCCGGCGCAATGAACATGAAGAGGGCGCCCACCGCAGTAAAAGACACCAGAATGGTCACTGCGGCAGCGAGGGCTGACGGCAGTCCCTTGCGCCGCATGGCGCTCGCAATGGGGGCAAGCACGGTGCAAATAATGAGCGCGATGAGGACGGGCAGGATGCCGCGCCAGAAGTTGCCCAGCATGCGGAAGGAGGCATAAAGGAAGACGCCAATGATGGTCAGGCGCAGTGCCCACAGTGATGCGGACTTGATGACCTCGCCGACCACCACGGAGCGATCCACTTGGTTGCCTGGCGGGTGTGCGGAGACAGCGTTCAGCGAGGCAGCATCGACGGAGTCATCGAAGCGCCCGCCAAGTGCTGCCTCTGCTGCGGCAAGCTCAGGCGAGGATGCATTGGGGGATGGCTGATCAGAACTCACCCCACCATCTTGCCTTAAAAGATCCGGGGTGCGTTAGGATTGGCCCCGTGAGTCTTACACTTGGAATCGTCGGCCTGCCCAACGTGGGCAAGTCCACTTTGTTTAATGCCCTGACCCGTTCCGACATCTTGGCGGCGAACTACCCGTTTGCCACCATTGAGCCGAATGTCGGCCTCGTTGAGCTCCCCGATTCCCGCCTGAACCGCCTAGCGGAAATCTTCAGCTCCGAGCGCATCCTCCCGGCCACCGTGTCCTTCGTGGACATCGCCGGCATTGTCGAAGGCGCTTCCAAGGGTGAAGGCATGGGCAACGCCTTCCTCGCCAACATCCGTGAAGCTGACGCCATCTGCCAGGTGGTGCGAGCCTTCGCCGATGAGAACGTGATCCACGTTGACGGTGAGGTCAACCCGGCGCACGACATCTCCGTTATTAATACCGAGCTCATCCTCGCGGACCTCCAAACCATTGAGAAGGCCCTGCCTCGTCTGGAAAAGGAAGCCCGCAAGAACAAGGACCTGGCAGAGACCGTGGAAGAGACCAAGAAGGCCCAGGCCATCTTGGAAGATGACCGCACCCTCTTCGCCGCTTCCAAGAGCAACGAGATCGACCTCTCCCTCCTGCGCGAGCTGCACCTCATGACCGCGAAGCCCTTCCTTTATGTCTTCAACTCGGACGAGGCCGTGCTTACCGATGACGCCAAGAAGGAGGAGCTGCGCCAGCTCGTCGCCCCCGCGGAATGCGTCTTCCTCGATGCCCAGACCGAAACCGACCTCCTTGAGCTCGATGAGGCGGAGGCACTCGAATTGCTCGAGTCGGTGGGCCAGGAAGAGCCTGGCTTGGCGACGTTGGCCAAGGCTGGCTTCGCCACCCTCGGCCTGCAGACCTACCTGACCGCAGGTCCGAAGGAAGCTCGCGCGTGGACCATCAAGCAGGGCTCCGCAGCACCGCAGGCAGCAGGTGTTATTCACACCGACTTTGAGAAGAAGTTCATCAAGGCCGAAATCGTCTCCTTCGATGACCTGGATGCCGCTGGCTCCATGGCAGAAGCCCGCAATGCTGGCAAGGTGCGCCAGGAGGGCAAGGAGTACATCATGCAGGACGGCGACGTCTGCGATTTCAAGATCGGCGGCTAACTCGTGCGCTCATAGCGCGTAGGCTGTGGGTATGAGTATCGCCCACATCCTCGAACGTGCAGCAGAGGCCACGCAGTGGCAGGAGGCCCTTTACAAGGATCTGCACCAGCATCCTGAGCTCAGCATGGAGGAGGAGCGCACCCGCGGTGTTATCGCGGATAAGCTCCAGGATTTTCCAGGAGTTGAGGTGCTGGAATTCGGCGGGGGAGTCGTCGGCATCCTCCGCAACGGCGAAGGCTCGACCGTCTTGGAGCGCGCAGATTTCGACGGCCTGCCCATCACCGAGGACACCGGCCTGGACTACTCCGCTACGGGTGAGGCAATGCACGCCTGTGGGCACGATGCCCACGTGACCGCCTTGCTCGGCGCCACTGAGGCACTGGCTGAGGCGACTGACTCCTGGTCCGGTACCTTCATTGCTCTGTTCCAGCCGGGCGAGGAAACCGCTGAGGGTGCGCAGTCCATGGTGGATGCTGGCCTCACCGATAAAGTCCCCACGCCTGACGTGACCTTTGGCCAGCACATCTTCATCGATAAGAAGGCCCCAGCGGGCACCGTGCTCATCGCGCCCGGCCCGGTCTTGTCTACAGCGACCTCACTCACCGTCACCGTTTATGGTCACGGTTCTCATGGCTCGATGCCGCACCTCAGCGTTGATCCGGTGGTGCTCGCCAGCTCCATCGTTCTGCGGCTGCAAACAGTTGTCTCCCGTGAGGTCGACCCCCACCACTTCGCCGTGTTGACCGTCGGCGCCCTGCAGGCGGGATCGAAGGCCAATATCATTCCGGATTCGGCGACCTTACGCATCAACATCCGTGCCTATGATGAGGAGGTTCGCGAGCACATCATTGAGGCTATTCGCCGCATCGTCGAGGCGGAGTGCCAGGCAGCGATGTCCCCGCGCGAGCCGGAGTTTGTGCAGAGTGATAATTACCCCCTCACCGTCAACGATGACGACGTGACCGACAAGGTGCGCGCCCAGCTTATCGACGTCTTGGGGAGCGACAACGTCCTCGACATGGAGCCGTGGACTGCCTCGGAGGATTTCTCTCGCATCCCCGATGCCTTCGGCACTCCCTATTGTTTCTGGGGCTTCGGCGGGCGTACCGATGGTGCGTCAATTCCCAACCACAACCCGCGCTTTGCTCCGGAGCTGCAGCCGACTCTCACCACGGCGACGCAGGCTCTCATCGCCGCGGCCTACGCCTACCTGGAAAATTAATCTTCCATCGCCGATTGCAGCACAGAGAGCACCGTGCGCCGTGCCGCGGAATCATCGAGGTGGGAATCCACCAGCGTCACGAGTGCTTCAAGCACCAGCAGAAAAGCAACGCGCGAGGCATCCTGCAGCTCCGCGCGAAACGTCCCATCAGGGGAGGGGATGACCAGCGTGTAGGAGGCGAGCTCCGCCAGGGGCGAGGAGGTAAACGAGGTCAGCGCGATGAGCTGTGCACCCGCTTCGAAGGCTGCGGTGGCGGCGTTGAGCGTGAGTGTGGTTGACCCGGATCCGGAGACCACGAGGCACACACTGTCTTTATCTAATTGCGTCGCGGCGATGTGCTGGCCTATGGCCTCCGCTACGAACTCGGCGGGGCGCCCGATACTTGTCAGTCGCAGCGCCATGGTTTGCGCTAGGGGAGCGGAGAGGCCGTTGCCCACGACGAGGACACGCCTGGCCTGTGCCAATACCTCCACCGTTGCGGTCAGCTCATCCTCGTTGAGCAGGGCAGTGAGCCCATACAAGTAGTTGCTAAAGGAGGCAATCTCGGCGGACATGCGGCCGACGTGGGTGGAGTCGGCGTCGGGAAGCGGCTTCGGGCGCTGCGCGATTTCCTGCGTGAGCGCTACGCGCAGTTGCTGGTATCCGTCATAGCCCAGCGCCTTCGCGGTGCGGATGACGGAGGTACGCGACGTTCCCACCTTAGCCGCCAGCTGGTCCGCGGTGGCGTGTAGGACAAAGTCCATGTCCTCGAGTATGGCCTGGGCTACGCGCTGTTCGATGGGCTGCAGGCTCGGCATGCGCGTAGTGATGTGTGCGGAAGGTGGGGCAGTATCAGTCATAGAGTCTGGGGATTTGTTTAGGTGTACTTAGCTGCCACGATCCGGCGGCGGATGGCGCCGGAGATGGCGTCGATGGACATGGTGATGACGATGACGACTATAAGCAGCACACCCACGACGTCCCACTGTCGGTACTGCGTATAACCGGTGAGCATGTCGCCGATACCACCCACCCCAATGAGGCCGAGGACGGCGGAAGTACGCACGTTGATCTCAAAGCGATAGAGCGCGAGTGAAGCCAGCTCCGGCTGAACGATGGGCCACGTTCCCCAACGCACCATTTCTGCGAGGGTGCCGCCAGAGGCTTTGACGGCCTCAGCCGGGCCGGTCGGCGCGGTTTCGATGGCCTCATAGGTCCACTTGGCATGTGTACCGATGCCGCCGATCGCCAAGGCAAGCGCACCTGTAAAAGGAGTGAGTCCAGTGACCGTCAGGATGATGATGGCGATGATGATCTCCGGGACCGCGCGGATGATGGCGAAGAGCGCGCGCAGCGGAAGGCATACCCAGCCCGGGGAGACAGTGTTCGCAGCGAGGACGCCGAGGATCGTAGAAAGCACTACGCCGAGCAGCGCGCCGATCCACGCCATGGCCACGGACCGCCACGTCTGAAGGAGCGCTTCACCAAGCTTGGACCAGTCCGGGTTCGAAAACATGAGTACGAGGTAGTGCCAGATGTTGGCGGGGAGCTCTTTGAGCGCGGAAAAGTTGACATCGATGTAGCCGAAAGACAGCGCGAGGATGACCAGAATTCCGGCCCACGCAGCCCCGACACCCCAGCTGCGGGAACGTGAAGGTAGCGCGGATGGTGCAGTTGCTGGAAGTGCAATGCTCATCGCAACCTCTTTCGCAGGTTGACGGATACGACCTCGAGGGCGATGACGACGACAAGCAGCTCCAGCACGATGGCGGAAAGCGCGTCATAGCGGTAGAAGCCGCGGACCTCGTCGATGAGCAGGCCAATGCCACCCGCGCCAACGAGTCCCAATACCGCGGAGATACGGACGTTGAGTTCGAGAGAGTAAATGACCTGGCTGGCAAAGGCGGGCCAGGTTTGTGGGAGAGCAGTCACGCGATTGATCTGATTCTGCGTGCCGCCGGCCGCGCGGCCAGCCTCCATGTAGGAGTCATCGGCGGAGTCGATGGCTTCGGATACGAGCTTGACCACGATGCCGACGTCGAAAAGCACCAGCGTGATGATGCCCGGGAGGGAACCCACACCGAGCATGGCGACGAGAATGGTGGCGTACACGAGATCGGGTACCGCGCGGACGACGTTGACGATACCGCGCACGAGCGTGCGCCACGGCGTCGACGGATTCGTCGGGCGCGCGGCCCACAACGACAGCGGAAGGGCAATCACCGCGGAGATGGCGGCACCCACCACGGCCATGGCTAGGGTTTCGAGCAGAGGCTCCCACGTGCGCGGAAGGATCGACCAATCCGGGGTGAACATCTGCGCGAGCCTGTCGGCACCGTTGCGCCAGTTGCGAGCGATCTGCCCAAAGTTAATCTCAATGCCGCCCCACGCGGGGATGCACGTGGCGATGGTGAGCGCAAGAAATGCGATCAACCCGCCAAGGATGCCGGGCCAGTTGCGCTGCCGTGGGGGAAGTACGGCTGTCATACTGCGCTCCCTTGGCTCCCCAGCTGGTCCTCCTCGCGGATCCGGCGGCCATAAATGGCCTCGAAATCCTCCACCGTGGATCCCTGGGCGGGGCCATCGAAGACGATCTTGCCGTGGCGAATGCCGATGATGCGGGTCGCGTAGTCCTGGGCCAGGTCCACAAGGTGCAGGTTCACCAATGTGGTGAGGTCACGTTCGGTATTGATGCGGCGTAGATCCTTCATGACGGAGTGCGCGGTAGGCGGGTCGAGGGATGCCACGGGTTCATCGGCCAACATAATGGCCGGCTTCTGGGAGAGGGCGCGGGCGATGGCAACGCGCTGCTTTTGACCACCAGACAAGGCGCCGGCCTTGTTCCACGCCTTGTCGAGGATGCCCACGGATTCCAACGCCTCGGCGATAATCGCTTTGTCCTCCGACGTGGAGATGCCCAACAACGTGCGCCAGCCAGGGTTGTGGGAGAAGCGGCCAACGAGCACGTTGGCGAACACACTCGCGCGATCTGCCAGGTTGAACTCCTGGAAAATCATGCCGATGTGGCCGCGGAGTGTGCGCAGCTGCGATCCCTTCGCTGCGGAAATCTCGTGGTCGCCAACGAAAATCTTTCCGGACGTCGGCTGCACGAGGCCATTGATGCTGCGGATGAACGTGGACTTACCGGAACCCGAGAGACCGACGATGGCGACGAATTCACCGGGGGCGATGTCCACGGAGACGTCGTCAAGCGCCAGCGTTCCGTTGGGGTAGCGCACCGAGACATTCTCGAACCGAATGCCCCACGCCTTCTCCTCCGTCATGGGGGAACCTTTCTGAGTGGGAAATGGGCAGTGGAGGAGCGCGAACCTACTGTGCGAAGCGCTCGTTGACCTTGCGCGCCATGTCAATGGATTCCTTCTTTGCCGGAACCCAGTCGGTGATATCGAAGATGGCGGACATCGTGTCTGGGTCGACCTCAGAGAAACCATCCATGAGTTCGGTGATTTCCTTGCGGCGCTCTTCTGGGACATCGTCCGAAATGACGACGCCGCCGTTGGGGTACATCTCGGTGTACCCGAAGACGACGAGCTTCTCAGCCAAGTCAGGAGCCTCGGACGAGTCGATGGTGGAGCGTGCGTCCCAGAAGCTAAAGCCCACCTCTGCATCGCCGTTGTAGACGGCCATGATGGAAGCATCGTTGGAGGTCACCGGGACCTTTTTGAGTCTATCGACGTCGATACCCTGGGACTCCATGGCCATGACCGGCAGCTGGTAGCCGGCCGGGGAGGTAGCGCCGAGCATGGCGACAGTAGTCTCACCATCAATCTTCTTGAGTGCTTCGAGGCCCTTCGGCCCCTGGCCCTTGTTCTCGTCTGCGGTGGCGGTGCCGTTGCAGTACAGGTACTCGGCGCCGCTGGCAGCGTAGGTGGACTTGACTGGCTCATCCTCGCAGTACTTGTCCGGGTTGTTGGTGACGAACTGGCCGGCGTAAGAATCTGCACCGAAGCGCTCGTCCTGCAATACGGCGTGAGCACCGTACATGTCTTCGGCAGAGGCCAGCTGGGCGGCGGAGGCGATGGCGATGTCCGCCTGGCCGGAGCCGATGGCCTCGACGGCGGCTTGGTAATCCTTGGTCACAACACCCTCGACCTCCACGCCGAGCTCCTCAGAGAGGTAATCGGTCAGCGGCTTCGCGGTGGTCACCAGGTCATTGACCTTCTCGTTTGGGATGAGCGCCAGGGTGAGCTTCTCATCGGAGTCCTTGGCAGAATCGGAACCGTTATCGGAGTCGGAAGAGCAGGCGGTGAGGGAGAGGGACAAGGTAAGGGCGGTGGCGGCAAGAGCGGTGAAACGGCGCATAATGAATGTCTTTCTGTGCGTGTGGGTTAAAGAGCGGAGGTCAGTTCGGGAAAGATGTCGGTGACGCGGGCGACGCGCCAAGTCGGGTCAGCCTCAGGGGAGGTTGAGAAGGGGGAGTCAACGAGCACGGTGCGTCCGCCTACGGCGGCCACGGGTGCGAGGTCGAACTCCCAAATATCGCCGAAGGAGATGAGGTGAGTCGGATCCGTGTCGGCGAGATCGGTGTCCAGGATGCGGGTAAGGCCCTCGGGTTTGCCCACCCTGGTGTAGACGGTGTCGAAGGACCTGTCGAGGCCCAGTGTGTGAAGGGCAGCGCTAAGACCAATCTCTGGAGAGTTAGTCGCCAGAATGGCGCGGCCGGGGTAGGAGGCAAGGAGGTTAGCAAGCCCCTCAGGGGCGGTGATACCGGTGTCGGCGAGGTTCTCCCGGGAAGCCATATATGCCTCCTGGCAGGTCTCTTCCGGCACGTCGAGTTCGGCGGCGAGAGTGCGGACGAGGTGGTAACCGTCGCGTGCTGATCCGACGTTATCGGAGTTCAGCAGCGCTTCGGTGTCTTGAGCAATGGATGGGTGCCCGGCTTTCTCTGCAATAAGGTGCGCATAGGCCAGCACGGGGCCGTGGCCAAGGCTAACGGTCCCGTCAAAATCGAAGAGAAGGACTGGGCGAGTTATGTCTGTGGACATAAAGTACAAACTAACGGCGGTTTATGTACTTCGCGACCGCACGCGGTAAACATTCAGTGAACAGTGCGTGCACATCCGGCTTTGGTACCCTAAGGGGCTGTAAAAATCTCTTCTCGAAGGCCGACATTATGTCTCTTCCCACCGAGCAGTTGCTACTCGAACGCTTTATGAAGCTCTCCATCGCTACTGCAGTGGCCACGATCGCGCTCAAGATTGTCGCTGCTGCGGTGACGGGATCGGTGGGCTTTCTTTCCGACGCCCTCGAATCTGGTGTGAACCTCGTCGCCGCCGTTGTAGGTTTTGTGGCTATTAGGATTGCGGCAAAGCCGGCAGACGCAAACCACCAGTTCGGCCACGGCAAAGCCGAATATGTTTCCGCGCTGGTGGAGGGTGCAATGATCTTCGTCGCTGCGGCGATGATTATCTATACCGCCATTCGCCGACTTCTGGAGCCGCAGCCACTGGAGCAGCCTGGGCTCGGACTCTTACTATCGCTCGTGGCATCCCTGCTGAACCTGGGCGTGGGCCTTCTGCTTGTGCGCGCGGGTAAACAACACCGTTCGGCCACCTTGCAGGCGGATGGAAAGCACTTGCTTACCGACGTCTGGACGTCCGTCGGCGTCATCGTCGGTATTGGGGCAGTGACGTTGACAGGCTGGCTGTGGCTGGACCCCATCATCGCGTTTGCCGTGGGCCTCAATATTTTGTGGACTGGCTACAAGTTGCTCAAAGAATCGTTGAGCTCCCTGTTGTCGGAGTCCTTGCCGAAGAAAGAACACGGGCAGCTGGATGCGCTTCTCAATGAGCTGGAGGACCACCACCAGGTCTCCTTTACCTCGCGCCGCACAGTGGCAGCGGGTCGCCAGCGCCTTGTCTATCTCACCATGGACGTACCCGGCGAGTGGACGGTGCTGCACTCGCACACCATCGCCGACCGCATCGAAGACGCCATTGACGAGCTTTTCCCTGGCGCCGAGGTATTCATCCACGTTGAACCTGCCGGCACGGTTCATCGCCGCATTTTGCGAATGCCGTAACGCTTGCAGCTAACGCAAGCTGGCCACGCCGCGTCCGCCCTCCATGACCCACGGCCAGCTGAGGCCGTTCCTGGTCAGGACATCATTGCGGATCTCATCGGGAACGATCCATTCCTTGTGTGCATACCCCAGAAGGTACTCATCAAAGGCGGGGAGCTCGAGGCGAATTTTTAGGGCCTTCTCGATCTCGCTAGACGTGACATCCTCCTGCCAAGTGGCCATCCAGAAGTCCTGACCTTCGTGGAACACAGGTTGAGCAACCGTCGATGTCAGGGCCTTGGTGGCCTGAGATTTACTGAGCTTGGACCATGCTTGGAGGTCGGCTGCGGATACTGGCCCGTGCCCTTCGACATAGCGCTGGGCCAGCTCAGCAAGCGGTTCCTCCGGCTCGCGCTGGACGGTAGGTAGCGCGTCTACGTGGAGGAAAGTCTCTTGGTTGCCAGCTTTCGGGCCCTGCACGAGGTCGCCGGCACCACCAAAGGCGCGGAGTAGGTGGGAGCCCCTGCCTTCAGTGGGATCAACACCAGCTTCAGCGAAAATCTCGTAGACTTCCGTGCGGCTCAGGGGTTCGGTCGCTGCGCTGTGAAGCGCTTCCGAGGCAGCTGCCACCATGTCTTCATTCAGCCCCAAACTCGGCCGCCGAGATTTCTGGCTGGAAGCCATTCGTGGATAGAGGAGGCGGGACATCCAGCGGACGTCGGCAGCCGGCATGAAGTGCAGCGTGCCGCGCTGCGGCCAACAGCGCACCACGCGAAAGCGTGCTACGTCTTCGAGTACCTTTTGCTCATCGCAGCCGGCGCGAAGAGCAAGTGCTCTGATACCGGCATCGTAGGTCTGGCCCTGGAGGGCGAGCAGATGCTCGGCAACATCGAGGGCCGACGCCAGAGTCGGCCGCGCCGCCGATGGTGCAAGGCCTTGAGCAATGAGCCGACGAGCGAGAAGCTCATCGCGGGTAAGTTCCTTCATGGCTGTTTAGGTTAGAGTCGGAAGGTCTTCATCAGCTGCATGCCGGTGGACACCAGCTGACGGAAGCGCTCCGGGGAGATGTACTCCGAGGGCGCAAGCGGGTGTAGGCGTTGCTCGGCCACGGTGCGCTCATTGGCCCACAGGCGCATGCCGGTAATGCCGTGGCGGTGATTGAGGCCAGACTCCTTGACGCCGCCACCGGGTGCGGCGATGGAACCATACGCGGCGGCGAAGCCTTCGTTGATGTTGACCATGCCGGCTTCCAGCTGGGAGGCCACCTTCCATGCGCGGCGGGAATTCCCGGACCACACCGATGCGGATAGGCCGTAGGTGGTGTCGTTGGCGAGCTGAATGGCCTCGGCGTCGGAACTCACCGCATACACCGCGAGCACTGGGCCGAAGGTTTCGGTGGCATAGAGATCCATCTCTGGGGTCACACCAGTCAACACGGTGGGTTCATAGAAGTAGGGCCCAAGGTCCGGCCGGGCCTTTCCGCCGTAGACCACGGTGGCGCCCTTGGACACGGCATCCTCCACGTGGGCTTTAACGGCATCGAGCTGGCGTTGCGAGGTCAGCGAGCCGATGGTGGCGGCATCGGAGAAAGCCGCGCCCAAAACCTGCTGGTCTAGGGCGTTCGTGAGTTCTGCAAGGAACTCCGCAAAGACGCTCTCGTGCACATAGGCGCGCTCGGCGGACATGCACAGCTGGCCGGAGGAAGAAAATGCAGTGCGCACCGCACCTTGGGCGGTGGACTTAAGAGGGGCGTCGTCAAGCACCAGCATCGGGTTCTTTCCACCCAGCTCCAGCATGGTGGGGATGAGGCGTCCGGCTGCCTGGGTAGCGATGGACTTGCCGGCCTTGGTGGAACCGGTAAAGGAGAGGCCATCCACCAGCGGCACGAGGGCATCGCCCACCTCCGCACCGCGGCCGGGAACCAGCTGCCAGGCCGCCTCCGGCAGGCCCGCCTCGATGGCTAGGCGTCGCAGCAGAATCGCCGTCAGCGTGGTCTGAGAATCCGGTTTGTGCACCACGGCATTACCAGCCGAGAGGGCTGCCAGAACATCGCCTACACCGAGGGACAGGGGATAGTTCCACGGAGAGATAAGCCCCACCACGCCCAGCGGGTAATGCTGGGTGCGGGTCTTAGTCAGCACGGGAAGCGCGCCGGGGTGGCGGTCAGCGCCGAAAGCTTTGCGGATGTTCACGGCGTAGAAGCGCGCGCAGTTATACAGATCCATCAGCTCGTCATAGGCATGGGAGCGGGACTTGCCGTTTTCTGCCTGGATGAGGTCGAGGATGAGCTCCTCGTTCTCCTGAACGAGGTCGTGCAGGCGTAGCAGGATGGCGGCGCGGTCACCTTGGCCAACGCCGGCGCGCGCATAGTTGACGGCCTTCTCGACGTCCCCGGCGGTGGCGACGGGGAAGCTAAAGAGATCCTCACCGCTAAAAGGCGCGTGAGCCTGGTGCTGCTCACCCGTGCCGCGAACATCGCGGGCGGGGTCCGTGTCTAAGAAATTGAGCACTCGCTGGGGCAGACGGGTCTGAGTGAACGTCTTCATGCGGTCTATTGTCCCAAAAATATGCGATGGCGCTATAGATTTTTCGAGATTTGTCTCACAAACTAAATTAATCGTGGTTAGGATGACGCTATGCCAATCCTCGCGACTACTCCACAGGCCCAGGTCCGCGCGGCCGTTGAGCCGCTCGTCAGATCTGGAGAAAGCCCAGCGCCCGTAGGCGTTATTGACCTCGCCGCGTTCGACTACAACGCTGCACAGATGCCGACTCGTGCCGGGGGACTACCCATCCGCGTGGCCTCGAAGTCGATCCGCAGCGTGGCAGCACTTCGTCGTGCCCTCGAGCACGGGGGCTACCGTGGCATCCTCGCCTATTCCGTTCCAGAAGCGCTCCATCTGGTGGGAGAGGGCTTCCGCGACATCGTGGTGGCTTATCCGAGCGTCAACCGTAAGGCCCTGCGTGAGCTCGCAGCGTCTGACACCGCGCGCGAGTCCATCACCGTCATGGTGGATAGTGTCGAGCTCTTAGGCCTGCTTGAGGGATCTCTGCGCGTGGCCATCGATATTGACTGCACCCTCCACGTGCCGGGGGCGGTCATCGGCCCGCGGCGCTCACCTGTGCGCACGCCGGAACAGGTGTCAGTATTGGCGCGCGAGATTCTTCGGCGCGGGCACCGGCTTGTCGGACTTATGGCCTATGAGGGTCAAGTGGCATCCGTCGCGGATGGCCTGCCGGGGCCGGTGGGGGCAGTCAAGCGCTGGCTGCGCACCAAGTCCATGGCGGACCTGGCCCCGCGGCGCCGTGCTTGTGTGGAGGCCGCGCGGGAGATAGCGGACATCGAATTCGTCAACGGCGGGGGCACGGGCAGTCTCCAAGAATCCGCGGCCGAAGGAACCTTGACCGAGCTGGCCGCTGGCTCCGGTTTCTACACGCCGGCGATTTTTGATGACTTCACCGGCATCAACCACAAGGCAGCAGCGTTCTTCGTTTGTCAGGTCTCCCGCGTTCCCGCGCCGGGCTGGGCCACGGTCAACTCCGGAGGCTGGATTGCCTCCGGACCACCCGCGAAGGATCGCGTTCCGGTTCCGGTGTGGCCGGCAGGGCTGAGCTATTCCAGCACGGAGGGTGCCGGTGAGGTGCAGACGCCTCTCCGAGGCATGGATATGAATGTCGAGGACTTGGTGTGGTTCCGTCACGCCAAGGCCGGCGAAATGACAGAAAACGTCGACCGCCTAGTGGCCGTTGGAGAAGACGGCGTTGATGTATGGGATACCTATAGAGGACAAGGATGGACACTCCGATGACAACCACATTTAGCAATTGGGCAGGATCGGTCACCACGAAACCGCAGGAGTTTGTACAGCCCTCCCGCATAGACGAGATCCCTGGAATTATTAGCCGCTCTCGCAGCGTGCGTGCTGTGGGCGCTGGTCACTCTTTCACTCCCATTGCGGCGGGGGAGGAGACGATGCTCAATCTCGATCACGTGAGTGGGCTGGTGAGCGTCGATAAGCAGCGCAAGCGCGTCCGTTTCCTGGCGGGCACTCGGTTACGTGATGTCCCAGCCCTTCTGCGCCCCTTCGGGCTTGCCCTGGCTAACCAGGGTGATGTGGACCCACAATCGCTGGCGGGCGCAATTTCGACATCGACTCACGGCACCGGCATCAATTACACGGGCTTTGCGGGCACGGTCACTGGGCTGACGCTTATCGACGCCGACGGCAACACCCGCACCTATTCCATCGACGAAGACCCAGAACTCCTTCGTCTCGTGGTCGTCAGCGTCGGTGCGCTCGGTGTGGTTGTCGAAGTCGAAATGCAGTGCGTGGATGCCTTCGACCTGCTGGCGGAAGAATCTGGCATTGCCTTCGATGAGTTGATGGATAATTGGGAGGAGCTCTCTCGGGGCGTCGACCACTTCGAGTCCTACTGGTTCCCGCACACTGACCGCGCGATGGTCAAGGCCAACACGCGCCTCGAACCGAACGGGGAGCGCCGCTCACGCCTTAAGGCGCTTATCGACGATGAGCTCATCGGCAATGGCGCCTTCGCCGCAGCCCTGGCTCTAGGGCGTCTTATTCCGGGGACGATTCCGACGCTCAACAAGTTCGCCACCTCGGTTATCTCTCATAACCGCTACCGTTCCGCCGCCCACGACGTGTTCGTCAGCCCACGCCGGGTTCGCTTCCACGAGATGGAGTATGCGGTGCCGCTTGCCGACGGCCCCGCCACCGTCCGCGAGATCCGCCGCTTCATCGACGAGCAGGATTGGCGCATCGGGTTTCCGATGGAGCTGCGCACGACGGCCGCGGATGACGTTGCGCTGTCGACAGCATCGGGCCGCGAATCGATGTACATTGCCTTCCACATTCCACGTGCGCTCAACCCGCAGGATTATATGCCGAAGCTCGAGCCCATTCTTCGGGCAGCGGGTGGGCGCCCGCACTGGGGCAAGATGAACTCCCTGTCCCGGAACGACTTTGCTCAACTTTATACAAGATTTGATGAGTTCTGCGAGCTGCGCGAAAAGATGGATCCGGAGTGGAAATTCGGTTCGTCCTACCTGCGGAAACTGTTCGGATAGGGGCGTCGTCAAGCGCAGCACATTACGAAAGTAGGATTCGAAAGTATCTCTGATCTTTGGTAGCGTGTGGAAGTCTTAATTCCATAACGCTATTGAAGAAGGTGTCTCAAACGTCCTCTGAATCCCGTTCCCTTATCACGCCGACATTTGTGTTTGCGTGGTTGGTCAATTTTGCCCAATTTACGGTCTTCTATCTGCTCGTGACCATCATGGCGCTCTATGCCGTCGAGCAGTTTCAAGCTTCGGATACGGCGGGCGGGTTTGCCTCAAGCGCCTTCGTGGTGGGGGCGACGATTGCTCGCCTCTTTTCGGGCTACATTGTGGATGCTGCTGGGCGGAAACGTTCGCTGGTCATCTCCCTCATCGTGGTGGCTGTGGCGATGGCGCTGTATTTCCCAGCTCAGTCTCTGCCACTGCTGTTTGCTGTCCGTATCTTGCACGGCTTCGGCTATGCGGTGGCGTCGACGGCTGTGATGGCTGTGGCTCAATCGGTTATCCCGGACCATCGTCGTGCAGAGGGAACGGGATACTTCGCCTTGGGGACGACGCTGGCCACCGCTTTTGGTCCTGCGGCAGGCCTAGCGATTGTCCACAACGCCGGCTATAACTCCGTGTTTCTAGTGGCGTTGACGCTGACGGTGGTGGCCTTGGGGCTGGGGGTCGTCGTCAAGGCGCCGGCGCAGGAGCGTCGAAGCGTCTCTTTCTCCTTGGGGAATATTGTGCACCCGTCGGTGGCGCCATTTGGAGTTTTCATCCTTTTGGTCGGTGTTGCTTATACAGGCATCATTACCTTCCTGAATGGTTACTCCTCTCACGCCGGTCTGGAGAAGGGGGCTAGCTATTTCTTCTTGGCCTATGCGGTGGTGAGCCTCATCCTGCGTTTCGTGCTGGGCAAGCTGCAGGATCGTCGCGGTGACAACATCATCATCTACTCCTCGCTCGTCTTCTTTATTGCTGGTCTGGCTGTTCTGGCTTCGGCTGGTGCTGATTGGCAGATTGTTGCTGCGGGGGCCTTGGTGGGTATCGGATATGGCTCTATCCTGCCGGCGGGTCAGGCTATCGCTGTGCGTCTGGTGCCGATGCATGAAATGGGTGCGGGGATCTCGACCTTCTTCTTGCTGCTGGACCTAGGCATCGGCTTCGGTCCGATTCTGCTGGGGCAGGTTATCTCCGCGACGGGATACTCCGCCATGTACTGGATGCTGGCGGCTTTGATGCTGGTTGCTTCTGTGGTCTACTTCATTGTTCATGGGCGCAAGGACGTTGCACGTGGTGACGTGCGCTACGAATAGATTCCACGTTGGTGGGATTTTTCGTTGGTTGGCGTCGAATGTCCTGGCTAACGCATGGTGGCTACCCCCGTTTATAGTAACGACTTGACGGGAATTTACCACTGGCTATAGCCATGTGTGGTGGTAGCCGCTAGGATTATGTTTAGAACATTTCTTCTAATACAGGTTTATCTCGGGGGAGATACCCATGACCACCACCGCTA
>NZ_KV794758.1:0-725 GCF_001808895.1 Corynebacterium sp. HMSC070E08 | reverse complement strand
ACCTGCTTCAAGCCGCCAACGACGTCTTCTTCAACCAAGAAACAGCCGGCACTAAGCCTTCCGTGCGCACCCAAGTCATCGTCACCCTGAACGAGTTGGATCAAATCATCAACGGTGACGGGGACGAGATCGAACTCAACCTCACCAACGGTGGGCGCATGACAGGCGCTGAGTTTCTCACCCACAAGTTTGCCGAAATCGGCTACGCCACCATCGTCCACCCTGTCGAAGGGCCTATTAACACCTGGCGGCTAGAACGCGGAGCAAACTTCAACCAACGCCTTACCCTGCACGCCGAATTCCACACCTGTTCAAGACCTGGGTGTAATAAGCCAGCTGATTACTGCCAAATCCATCACCTCATCCCCTGGCAAGCAGGCGGCTACACCAACATTAAGAACCTGACCTTCCTGTGCGCCTACCACAACGGTATTAACGATGATGACCCTTTAAAACCCACCGGGCGCGGCTACATGTACCGGCTGAATACCGGGGTTAGTTTCATCCCACCCTGGGGAACACCGATAACCGCGATGCCCGAATACCAGGAAGCAGTCGCCAGACTCAACACCGAACAAGCAGGACAACCACCAGAGGAACCACCCGACAGCAGCTAACACCCACAGCCACCACACGCAGCAACGGCAGAAAGGAAACAGCTAACCACCAGCGACAACACTGCCACCCGCAGACCACATCAAGGCACGCGGGCATATCGGCGATCC
>NZ_KV794757.1:0-18266 GCF_001808895.1 Corynebacterium sp. HMSC070E08 | reverse complement strand
ACAAAATCAACGCACTCTAAAACCGGAAGGGCCGCCAAACTTCACCACGGGTGTGGCTTCCAATGACTCGAAGTACTCCAACCCGGAGTTTGATGAGCTCATCGTCAAGGCCAACGGCGCCGCAAATGAGGAGGAAGCCGCAAAGCTCTACAACCAGGCACAGGAGCTGCTGCTGCGTGACCTTCCTTCGATCCCGCTGTTCTACCCGAACGTGGTCGGCGGGTGGTCGGAGAACGTCCAGGACGTGACGTTCAACTGGAAGTCTCTGCCGGTGTACTACGCGGTGAAGAAGAACTAGCGCTCTGGTCCTACTGCCACACCGAAACTGGATTACAGTACGGAGGTATGACCTCCGTACTTTTTCTTTGTAACACCAACCGCGGTAAGTCTCAGATGGCGGCTGCCTTAGCTAGGAAGCATGCGCCCGATTGGGAAGTTCACTCCGCAGGCGTAAAGACCACTGAACAGCACCGTGCGCAGGGCGTTAATGCTGAGGCGCAGGCCTCCCTTGCAAAGGTCGGCGCCGACATGGCAGGTACGCCGACGTTGATTGACCGCGACCTTGCGTCTTCGGTGGACCACGTCATCGTCGTCGGTGATGCCGACTATGACGGAGTGGCTGAGCGTTGGGAGATTGAGGACCCGTCCGTACGCGGCCTAGAGGGAGATGAGCGTATGGATGCGCTGCGCGATGACATTGATGCTCGTGTACGAGCTTTCCTTGATGTTCACGCGCAGGACTGAAGACTAAAACTGCCCGAGTTGCCAAAACCAGGGGCTGGAATTCGATCTCAGCGGTGATCTTTGGCAGATCAGGCAGTTGTGCTTTGAGAAACTAGCCGCGGAAGGTATACCACTGCACCGAGTTGGCCGGCAGGTGCAGCTGGACGTGGTTGCCTTCGGAGCGTACGCGGTGGGCAAGGTCGTTGCCAGCACCCTGGTAGACGGCGTCGTCTGTGTTGATGACTAGCTCCCATTCACCGTCGCGCGGCACCCAGAGGTCATAGTTCGGCACGGAGCTGCCGGAGAAGTTGCACACCGCCAACAGGGCAGAGCCGTCCTTGCCATAGCGCACGTACCCGAGCATGTTGTTATTCGAGTCATCAGCCTTGACCCATTGGAAGCCGTCCTGTGTAAAGTCCTGGGTCCACAGGGCTGGCTGTTGCTTGTACACCGCGTTGAGGTCGCGCACCAGGCGCTTAATGCCGTGGTGCCACTCGTTGCCCCAGCCCTCCAAGTTGGACCAATCCACGGAGTGGCCCTCTGCCCATTCGGTGGTCTGGCCAAACTCCTGGCCCATGAACATCAGCTGCTTGCCCGGGTGGGAGAACATGTAGCCATACAGTGCGCGCAGGCCCGCGGCCTTGTTCCAGTCATCGCCCGGCATGCGCTCCCACAAGGAGCCCTTGCCGTGCACCACCTCGTCGTGGCTAAAGGGGAGCACGTAGCGCTCCGAGTAGGCGTAGACCATGGAGAAGGTGAGCTCGCCGTGGTGGTAGCGGCGGTGAATCGGTTCGTGTTTGAAGTACTCCAGGGTGTCGTTCATCCAGCCCATGTTCCACTTCAGGCTAAAGCCCAGTCCGCCCTCGTGGGTCGGTGCGGTCACGCCCGGCCAGGAGGTGGACTCTTCCGCGATGGTCAGCACGCCCGGGTGGGTGCGGTTCAGGGTGGCGTTGGTTTCCTGGAGGAATTGGACGGCCTCAAGGTTCTCGCGCCCGCCGTAGATATTGGGCAGCCATTCCTCGCGGGAGTAGTCCAGGTAGAGCATGGAAGCAACGGCGTCGACTCGCAGGCCATCCACGTGGAACTCCTCAGCCCAGTACAGGGCGTTAGCCACGAGGAAATTGCGCACCTCGTTGCGGCCGAAATCGAAGACGTACGTGCCCCAGTCAGCCTGTTCGCCGCGGCGCGGATCCGGGTGCTCGTAGAGTGCCTGCCCATCGAAGCGGCCCAGCGCCCACTCATCCTTGGGGAAGTGCGCGGGAACCCAGTCAACGAAGACGCCGATGCCTGCCTTGTGCAGGTCGTTGATGAGCGCGCGTAGCTCGTCCGGGGTGCCCCAGCGCGCGGAGGGAGCGTAGTAGCCGGAGACCTGGTAGCCCCAGGATCCGCCGAAGGGGTGCTCGGCCACGGGCAGCAGTTCCACGTGGGTAAAGCCGTGCTCCAGCAGGTAGGGGATGAGCTCTTCGCGCAAGGTGTTGTAGTTAGCACCCACCTTCCAGGAACCGACGTGCAGCTCGTAGACGCTCATCGGGACGTCGAGGTCGCCGTTGCGGTTGTTCATCCACTCTTCATCGCTCCACTCGAAGTTGGAGCGGGCCACCACGGAGGCGGTCTCCGGCGGGGCAATGGTGCGCTTGGCCAGGGGGTCTGCCTTATCAATGCGCGGGGAGTTCTTGCCGTGGACGGCAAACTTATAGCGCTCGCCTTCGCCCACTCCAGGAATAAAGACTTCCCAAATGCCCGTGGAGCCGAGGCTGCGCATGGGGTATTGGGTCGGGTTCCAGCCGCAGAAGTCACCGACCACGGCCACGCCCTCTGCGTTGGGTGCCCACACAGCAAACGCCGTGCCTTCGACTACTCCCATGTCGGTGGTGTAGCTCTTGAGGTTGGCACCGAGCACTTCCCACAAGCGTTCGTGGCGGCCCTCGCCGATGAGGTGCTGATCCAGGGTGCCCAGGGTGGGCAGGAAGTGGTAGCCGTCTGCTACCTCGACCGCGGGCCGGCCAGGGTACGTGATGCGCAGGCGGTAGTCTGCTTCCTCAGCGAGCGGGGCCTCCCAGATATCATCCCCAACCGCGCGCATGGCGAGGGTCTCGGAAGCGGTGACGAGTTCGACGGCTTCGGCACCGGGGCGGCGAGTGCGGACGGTTCCGTCGTGCCACCCATAGAAATCATGGGGCGCGTGGTGGCGGCAGTGGTTGAGGCGTTCGAGGTCTGAGGCCGGGATGTTCATACAGACCAAATTACCGAACAACGCCCGCTCGCGGGGCCTAAAAGAAACCCCGCGCTTCCCTGTGGGGTTATTTTTTCGCCTCTACTAGACTTACAACGCAGTACCTACACACAAAGGAAATAGACCATGGCACGTCCCGTGACCGTGCTGCCGCTGGAGTACTACCCACACTGGCCTGAGCGTAGAGCAGCGGATACAGCACGTATCACACAAGCACCCCACGTGGAGAGCGTGAGGCTGGCTGTTGCGCGCTTAAGCGCTGAGCGTGAAGCCCGTGGCTTGTCCTGGCGACAGTTAGATGCACTGACCGGTGTTAACTACGCGACACTGCGCAAAATCGTGACAGGCGAGCAGTGGCCGCGCGCTGAGCACCTTGCAGCGTGTGAGTTAGCGCTGGGATTACAGCTCTGGCCGGCACTTGAGGTCGTACAGGACAGCCTTGCGCAGTACCGGAGATAAGAACCTTTACCAACAACGCGAAAACACCCTGTAGCAGCCCGCTACAGGGTGTTTTATGCTCTGATGAGCCTAGTGATTACTGCGCATCTACAAGCTCCTCGGACGGCGCTGTAGCAGCCTCTGCGTCAGTGTTAGCCTCAGCTTCTGCAGCAGACTCTGCCGGAGTGTTCTGCTCTGTCTTCTCAGACTCAGTCTTCTTAGAAGAAGATTCGGTCTTGGCCTTCTCTACCTTTGAGCTGAGCTTGCCCAGATCAGTATCCTGACCAGCTGGGGTCTTCATCATCGGATCACACTGGTTAGCAATGTAAGCGATGCTACCGATGATGCCAGCCAAACCCGCCAGGACAGCACCAGCCTGCAGCACACCACCGCTACGCTCCCAAGCACGTGCCAGATCAGGGTTGTAGATACCGATTTGCTTCTGGATCTGCGTGTTGAGGTCCTTAATGCCAGGGATGTTGAGCTGAGTCATCACCATCAGCGGAATCGACAGCAGAGCAGGGATACCCGCAGCGCCTGCACCTGCAACGCACTTGGTCAGTGCATCAGTGCGGTCTTCGACAGCAGTCAGGCGAGACTCGATCTTGGTGATACGGATATCAAGGTTGGTGATGTCGTTCTTGATGTTGGCGATATCATCCTCAAGCTTCTTATCAGTAGCCTTGAGGCCATCAATTTCCTTCTTGAGGTTATCGATCTCGTCCTTGACCTTGTTGAACTCATCGCGGGACGGCGATTCCTTCGCCTCCAGAGCTGCGATCTTGTCGCGGATGTCCTTGAGGTTAATAACCCATTCGGTGCCGTCGTTACGGACAACCTTGTAGTTACCGTCCTTCTCGCGCTTCACGTCCACGACGTAGTTGTCGAAGACGTTGAAGGTGACAGACTTACCATCCGGCGTAGTGATGGTCACAGTGTGATCGGGTGTGCCCTTGTTGGACTCAGTGATCTTCACCTGATCAAGCGGAACCTTCTTGTCCTTGCCGTCGATGGTAATGACGAGGTTGCCCTTGCCGTCAGTCTTAATGTTGGTCACGGAGCCGGAAGTATCGATGTTGCCCTTGACCTCATCGCCGTTTTCACGGATCAGCGTGTAGGTGCCGTCGCCGTTGTCGCGGACTTCCTTGATCACGGCGTCTTCGAGCGCATCGATGCGGTCCTCAAGACCATCGACGCGACCTTCAAGGTCATTGAGATCCTTTCGCAGATCCTTGATCGCGTCAGTGTTGTCGTTCACTGCGTCTTCGAGCGGGCCGACCTTGTCGGTGATGTCCTCGATCTTCTTGTTGAGATCGTCCTTCACCTTGGCGAGATCTTCGGGGGAGACAGTGTCCTTCTTGTCCAACTCAGCGAGCTTGTCGCGGATGTCCTTCAACTCAATGGTCCAGGGCTTGCCATCAGAGCGCGTGACTACGTAGTCACCCTTCTTGTCCTTCTCTACGTTGGTGACATGGAGGTCCTCTGCGGGAGCCGGGGTCGGAATGTTCGGGTTGAAGTCCGGGTCTTTTTCAGCCTCAGCCTTCATATCCTCAGGCACAATAAACGCGGCATTGTAATAGAGGTACCACTGGGTGTCTTTATCAGTAAACAAGCTGTCGTTACTGGCATAGTACATGAGGTAGTTGGCCCAGGTGTTTACGGCCCCCGCGTCTATTACGGCAATGCGCGGGAATGTGGGCTTACCAGTGAACCCCTTTTCTGGAGTAAATGTTACTTCTTTCTCACTGAACTCCCAAGTACCTTGTCCGTCAACCACGGCCTTGTTGCCAACAGACATGATGTTTGTCGACGGGTCGTTATAGTCTGTATCACCGGGTACGGAGACGTTGGAAGGCTGTCCCAATCGAGGGAAACGGTAAAAATCGGTTGTTGTTCCCTCTAATCCCTCAGCTTCTGTTCCGAAATACACATCCACTTCTGGCAAGGCACCTCGCCATACACCGTTATCGTCTTTACTCACTGAAACAACAGGCGTGTTCAGACGAGTAGCTTCGATTGGCCATACGTAGAGCTCGCGTACTTGTTTGCTGATTGTGTCTGTTAGTTCAATTCGAATACCGGTCCAGCTGCGTTTTACTCCGGGCTTGTAATTAACGGTCAGATCGCCCCCTGGAGATAGGTTGATTGAATCAAAGCCATCGAGTTCATCCTGAGACCTGTCTTCTGGGAGTTTTGCCGTCGTGTTTTTACCATCCTCAACAACATTGTTGATGGTGAAACTACCTTTTTCGACATCAGAGTGTGAAACGACTACAGCATAGTTTGTTGTACCTGGTCCACCAGGGGTTTTCTCCCAAACAGTTTTATCGAAGACGGGGTAGTCTTTACCGGTCTCAATGGTCTCAGCAGCAGATGCGACGGCAGTCACACCTTCAACACCAGCAATTTGCGGAACTGTTACGCCACCGAAAGACACACCTGCAGCGAGCGCAATAGCCAGGGTCTTACGAGAAAAACGAATTTTTGCCATGGACATGGCGAAACCTCCAAAGAAAAGAAGTGGATAAAACGTAGCTGTCCCGCACTACATGCAGGAAAGTGTCATTCACCTTGAAAGGGTGAATAACAATTAACAGCTAACAATTACATTACCTTTGGGGATAACAATTCACAATGCGCTACATAAAAATGTATGCCCGCCATTTATTGCTGACATATAAATACGCCCCGATAGAAGTATCTACCGGGGCGTATTGTGTGGTTGATATTGGATTACAACCTGTTATATTCCCTCTTCTCATGAAGGGTTGATATTCGAGTTCACGGCTCTACCAGGTGTTCAGGCTGGTAATGAGTAATCGGTTACAACCGAAAAGTGTGAACAACAATTACCAACATTGACACGTTATCACACCGTATATGCGGTGCGCTAGGGGAGTGCGCAACAAAACGGTAAGCAGCAAGAGCACAGTCGTAATGGTGCTGCTGCGACGCCGTTGCCGTCCAGTAGGGGATCGCTACCGTGCCTGCTCTAGAGGCCCTGTCACTACACAGTGCATTACATGAGCCATTCCATGCGCTGTTTCGTTGCGCTGTGTACTAGCTACCTCACTACGCACTACATCCGTACATCTATTCACCACTACATCGCCCACTCAGCTGCGGTGGAAGGCGAACCAGGACGCCAGAGCGATAACCGAACCGCCCGCAAGCGCTGCGACCAGGTAAATCAAGGCAGCCTTGAGGGAGAGCTGGTCATCATTGAAAATCTCGTAACGGTCTTCGTCGGTGAACTCGCCTGCGAGCCGGTTTGTGGAAAACTCTGTAGTTTCGTCAAAAGCTGGCGAAGCCTGTTGGGCTTCGCTGCATGATGAGGTGTCGGCCTGCTTGTCAACCATGCTTTTAAGTGTTGCACACGAACGTGAACGACCGGATACCTGCGACGTGGATATCGCTTTGAGGGACGAGTTCTTTAGAGTTTCACGGTAAGGTCTTTACGCGTCGCGAGAAGGAAAGCTCTCCAAAGGATTATTGAAGAACTGGCAAGCCCGATGACCAATCCCCACCACACCCCGTGAGGCCCTAGACCGATGGGAAAAGCAAGTATTAAAGCAGCTGGCAAACCTATAATCCAATAACCAGTGAGGGATGCCTTCAAACCAGTAGTGGTGTCGCTAATCCCGCGCAGGAGACCGATAGCTATGTTTTGTGCAGTATCGACAAATTCCATCACTGCGCCAATAGCCAACAACCCCAATGCGATGCTTAATGTCTCGGTGGCATTGGATTTCTCGGAGCTGCTTATAAATGGGGAAAGTACGAGGCGGGGAGCGCAAAGAAAGCTGACGGAAGCAACAGCAACGATGGCAGCCATCATCGTTTGAGTTCGAATGCCGACTTGGCGTGCAAGGGAGTTGTCATTCAGACCCCAAGCGCGACTCACAAGAATAGAGCTGCCGTGGGAGAACCCAACACCAATCTGGAAAACAATAAAGGTTATTTGATAGACGACGTTGTGCGCTGCGAGTGCTTCTGTGCCAAAGGATCCCATGACCATCGCCAGCACAGAAAACATGCCCGCTTCGGCTCCGTAGGTTGCTGAGACTGGAAGCCCCAGACGAAGCTGAGTGCGGACGAGGTGACGGAGCCTTCCGTGCATCGTGTCTCCGTCGGCACTCCAGAAATCGAGGGCAAGAAAAGTTGAGAGGTCGGGATCTCGGATGGTGATTCGCAGATAAATTAGGGCCGACAATAAATGAACCAGTGTGGTGGACAGTCCAATGCCTAGCAGACCCAATGCAGGAAACGGCCCGAATCCAAAACCGAGCGCGTAGTTCAACGCTGCATTCACTACGATCATCGCCACGGTTATGTGTAGTAGCGATTTTGGTTTGCCGAGGCCTACACAAAACTGACGGGAGACTTGGAACCACAAACAAGGAACAAGACCTGGCGCGAGCAACCACATCATGGAAGTGGCTGCGGAACTAATCTCAGCGGACTGGCCGAAAAACGGTAGGGCGTAGGCAATCGCCATCAGAACCAGTGCTCCCACTAGACCGCTGACAGTTGCTAATAGCCAGCCGGCGCGTGAGAGGTTGCGAATTTCGCGTTGCAGCGTAGCGGCAGATAGTTCGGAGTCCGCTCGCTCGCGAGATTTGCTTTCGTAGAGTGAATGAGCCGACGCAATTCTATTGCCCAGCGGTGTTAATAGGCCCACGGCCATTGTGCGTATCTGGTTAAACCACACAACTGCCAAACCTCCGCCAGCAAGAGCCCCGAGGCTAAGTTGGCCCATCATGAAAGTGTCGGTGGTTGAAATTGCGATATTCGCAAGCTGTGTGCCGGCAAGGGGAAGAGACAACGCCAAAATCTGGCGGTTTAGTTTCTGAGAGGTAGCTCCGGGCACTACTTTTCCTTCGACCATGAAACTCGTGTTGAATTTAGCGAAATTGGGCTTTCCCCAGCGCGCAATGACATAACTTGTTCCCAAATTTTGTCCTCGAGGGCGACATCGAGTAAACCACGTTCGGACATCCACTCATCGTTGAATACGGTATCTAGATACTTTTCCCCTCCATCGCACACCATGGTCAACGATGTAGAGCCAGCGGGAAAGCCCGGCAGGAGCTCGAGGGCTGCTATTACGGCTCCGCCAGCAGATCCTCCCAGTAGAAGCCCCATGTGCTTTCCGATTGTTCGGCATGCAGCGAAAGCTGCTTTGTCGGATACCTTTGCTCCGTAGTCGAGTAAGTCGTAGCGAACTGAAGTGCCGATAACTGCACCTTCGGGGGTGCCCGTTCCAGATTGCCAATAGTCGTGTCCAGGAGCACCGAATGCAATGGAACCTTCCGGTTCGACGCCTATAATAGTGGGACGGTGTCCCAATTGATGGAGACGTTCAGTAACTCCAAAGAGGCTTCCACCTGTGCCTACGGCACTAATGATATGAGTCGGACTTTCCCCAAGATCATTCAAAATTTCATCAGCTGCAGGGTAATAACCCATCGAGTTTGCGACATTGTCATGCTGCTTCATGAATACCCAGCCGTGTTGTTTGCCGAGCTCCTCAGCATGGTTTTCTCTAGCCGATGTGGCGAGCGAATCGTCATCTTGATTGGAAACGAAGCACATCTGTGCATTCATTGCACGCATGGAGTTCAATTTATCTTTACAAGAATGATTATCGACGACTGCTACGAAGTCGTATCCGCGCTCAAGTGCAAGAAGTGCTAAGCCCTGTCCAGTATTACCGGAAGTCGATTCAACGATAGTGCCATGCTCTTGAAGTCGGTTATCCTGCTCTGCCGCCTTAATCATCGACTGGGCCATCCGGATTTTCGCACTTCCAGTTGGGTTGAATTGCTCGAGCTTAAGCAAAACGCGACTTTTCTGGGGCGTACAGACAAGCTCGAACAGAGGAGTATTGCCAATGAGTTGAGACATCTGCGTATAAATTCTTTTTGGCATCTTTATTTGGCCTCTGTTCTAGCGATCTTCCGTGATGGTCATGGTGACAGGATTAAAGGCGTATTTCTGAGGAATCCGATATCCGTGGAAAGCAGACTCGTTCGAGTCCATTTGATACCCGGCTGTGTCGGGATAGACTAGGAAATCTCCAGGTCGAGGCCTGTCGGGGAGTTGAATCATTCTTTTGCTGAGATAATCGCTGTCTAAGCACGTTGATCCGGAAACTGCTGTTGCGGTAGCTACTCCCGAGTCGATAATGACTCCGTTGCGCACAAGGTATGGGTCCGGATAATACTCCGAGTTGAACCATTGCTCTGAGAGGCTGAGACTAGTTCCACGTACGACAGTTACTGTCCGTGCAGCATTGGGCAATGCGTGACACGAAAGAACAGGAAAGAAACTAGCACCCGCGAACTGGCATAAAGACCGTCCAGGCTCTGCCAAAATCTTTATGTTGTGACGATGAGCGCGCTGAGCCATGGAGTCCGAGCTGCGTCGAGTGGACTCCATATCTCGACGTGTCAGTGGGCGATGTTGATTAGCTATAAACCGTAGTGAGTATTGTCCGGATAAAGGTGATCCGAACGGATATTGGTCTTTAGGTTTATCCGAATCTATGAACATTTCGTTTTTTAGTCGAGATTGCAGGTTTCGCCAGACTCCATACTCGACTGAGCTTGTGGGAAATCCACCTCCAATGGAAATAGTGTCGGCCCGTGGAGACAGGGAGCGCACCTTGAGTAGGGTGTCGATTGCCAGATGCGACATGTTTATCCTCTCGTGGAGGTCATAACCGTTGCAGTGGAAACTTAGGCCGGTAATTTCGATGTTGGCACGGCCTTGGCTAAGACGAGCGGTTAGAGACAAGGCGGTATCGATGCTCATACCAAACCGTGTGGAGGGGGTTTGGTTCGCAATCCGGAGAAGAACTCGGAGCTGATTAGGCGTATCGATTTCGTCGACAAATTGGGAAATTATTCTTGAATCTACTTCATTGGAAATCGTTAGAGTTGCATCGTGGCAAACTGCCAAATGGATAAGTTCTCGACTCGGTGTAGCACCAGTAATGATTAATTTATTTCCTGGTACACCAGCGGCCAGAGATGATTGGAACTCTTCGACGCTGGCGACATCGATTCCACTGTCGAAACCACGAAGAGCACTCAGTGCTATCTCGCGACTGAAGTGCGCGGACTTATTTGCCTTTTTGCCAAACCGGATACCGAATTTAATGCCGACTTCCTTAGCGGTTGTATGCCAGGCTGAAAGTGTTTGAGCAAATTGGTTTGGGCAAAGGACATGAAAAGGGGTGTCGGAAAGCTCAGCAATGAAGTCAAGTTTCCCTGAGCCAATCAGAGCCGTTTGCCAGCTTGGAACATCAATCTTGCATGATATGGCACTTACCACAGGGATATCTCCGTCCCGAATCCCTGCTTAAGACCTTCCTTGGCGAGGATTTGGCCGACAGCGATATCGGTTAGAACTAGTCCGCTGTTATAGCAAAACGTAGTTTCGTCAATACGAGGCAGTTTGCGCCCTTTGCGGAGCAAATCGGATAGTTCGGCATGGACACTCGGCAACCGACCATCGGTGTCAGCGTAATCGCGACCGGTAACATTCATCTGTTCGATACTCGTCGTGATGACTCTGCTCGCTTGATGACAGATATCAGGGGCGATTCCGTAGCCCACAACAACGACGGTTGCGTGCCGGGGAATATCGGATGCTGTGACAGTACAACGAGTCTCAGGTCCAGCGGCCCCGATAATGAGATCACAGTTTGAACTCACAGTTGTAGGATCGTCTACAATCTTGATTCTTATTTTTCGGCCAAGCTTCACTGCTGCTGTTGATGCAATCTTGGCGCCTTTCTCTAGTCCCACGCTGTGGCTGCCGGCGAGATAAATCGTGTTTAATGTTTCAAAGGTTTCAAGGAGAAAAGGGGCTGCGTTTTGTCCTTGGGTTCCCGAACCGATGATGAGAGCGCTCTGAGGAATTGCACCAGCATACTGTGCCAATAGCGCTGAGACTGCCGGGGTTCTGAGAGTTCCTGCCGCAGCGCCGTCGAGAAGTGCAATAGGATATCCGCTGGAATCGTCGTACAGTGTGAGGGTCGTGTAATAGCTTCTATCCCTGGCGCTTTGTTGGTGAGTTTTGCTCCAATGGGTATAGGAAGTCTTGAATCCGACGGAATTTGAAGAACGACTTCTGCCGACCATCGAGTAACTCACGCTTTCAGGTACTTCAACTTTGATTTTCCCTGGGCACAGAGTTCCTGGCTGGTCGAGCTCGATGAGAGCGGATTTCACCGACTCGAGTACGGACTCGGGTGAAATTTTTATTTGAGCTAATTCTGATCTGCTGAGGACGGTCAGGTTAGTTCGCTGTTTCATAGGATTTCACCATCCATAAATCGGATGTGTTGGCCGTAGCCGGGTTCGTTGATTTCATTGATGGGGCGTGTGTTTTTGGTTCCCATAATGTTGATGCGTAGCATCCAGCGGTCGGTCCCGTCGTAGTTGGCTACGAAAGGTACTCGTCCGTGGGCGCATCGGTCATTGTTGATGATGACCATCTGACCTGGCTTTATAGGCACCGTATAGGTGACAGTGTGAAGAGCCTGTTGAAGCTTCTCAAATGCCTCCCACCACTGTAAGGTTCCAGAATTTTTGTCTGTGTAGGCGGGGTCAAACCTCATGCCTAAATTGCCATCAGTTTTCCAGATTGATGTCATGGCAGTAGGAGCTGCATATTCGTAATCACCGTAAGATGCATCTGGAATAATGATGGCTCCGTCCCCGGTTAGAATTTTTTCGAATCTACATCGAGTAGATGCCATGCTTCATCGATGGGGGCCAGCGTAGTGCCGACATTTTTGGGGTTACGAAGACCAAATAAAGCGAAGTGCGTCGCGCGCCGCGGATGAAAAGCATCTTCCGTGTGCAGAGTCAATGTGGTGTTGCTGCTGGCGCCAACTTGCTGGTTCTCCTGGCCGCGGGTCGGCACCAAGTCTGTGGTGATACGGCCTTTCTGCTGTCCGAACCATCCGAATGGGCGACCGACAGCGCTAGCGATAATCGCAAGAACGAATCTCCAGGTTCGGACCTTGCCAACGCATTCCTGCCACGTGGCTGGGGTAGGTCCGTGAACTGCAGGGAAGGGAAGTCCATGGATGGAAGTGGCATGGGCAGTAGGGGAGAGCAGAATTAGTTCTTTCAGTTCCTCCAGCTCATCAGTCAAAAGATGATTGATGGCATTGTACGAGTCGGGAGAGTTAATCTTCTGTGTCGCAGCCAGTTCGTCGGCAGCTTTAACGATCCTGTGTGAGAGTTCTTGGCTCAGGTGCAAATTCTGCATGACAAAGAGATTAGGTGAGGGTAACCTATGCTGTAAAGGGAGACCTAGATAATTATTCTTAAAAGAATTTCGTTAGTAGGCTTGCCTAAGCTTTACTGCTGCTGTAGTTGTTAGTAATGTCTTTTCTCCTGTGGGCAGTCTTTCTTAGAGATTAAGGAACCATCATGACCAATTTTTCTCGACGCCAATTCCTCGCTGCAATGGCAGTTATTGGGACAGGCACTTTTCTGACGGCGTGTACGTCACGAGAGTCGACGGCAGGGGATGGGGCTGCCAGTGGGGATGAAGTCGAAAACGTTAATGTGCTGCGTGTTGGGGCTCTCGGGAAAGCGGCAAGCGCTCAACGAGACCCTTACCAGCTTTTGCCTAATGATTCAGATATGCTTATTAGCTCCCTGATCTGGGAGGCTCTGACGGTGCCGGGCGAGAAAGAAACTGTAGTGCCACGCCTGATGCAGGAATGGAAACAGAATAATCCGACTGAGTGGGAATTTATGATTGCCGACGGTGCTACCTTCCATGATGGTTCCTCGGTCACATCTGAAGATGTCGTGTGGTCGTTGAAGAAGATGCTTTCGGATGAGGAAAACTCATTCCGGCTTCCAGTGATGCCTGATAGCATTCGTGCTGCTGGAGCCAACGTCGTTGTGATGGAAACTGCGGAACCGAATTCACAGCTTCCGATGCTTGCGCGATTGATGACCTTCGTGATGAAGAAGGGTTCTTCTGCTGAAAAGCCCATTGGATCGGGGCCGTTCCAGCTGGTCAGTTGGGAAAATGGTTCTGCTAAGCTCAAGCGTTTCGATAACTATCACGGAACAGTAGCAGGAGTTGCTGAGGTCCATGTCATTCCATTTGAAGACTCCACCGCAATGACTAATGCGCTGTTGTCCGGGCAAATTGACTTAGCTCAAGCTGCGGGTCCTATTGCGGCCCGATCCGTCGAAGGAAATGAAGATATAAAGATTGTGCGCCGGATGAATGACTCGGTTATTCCACTAATCATGCGTACCTCAGATGGGCCTTTCTCAGATGTGAAAGTTCGTCAGGCGCTGCGCCTTGCAGTTGATCGGGAGCAAATCATCCAACGAGCTCTCTCCGGTTATGGAACCCCTGCAAACGACATTCTTGGAACGGCAGATTCGAACCTGGATTCTTCGTTAGTGCGTAAGCGTGACGTTGTGAAAGCGAAGAATCTCCTCCAAGAGGCAGATTTTGACCTTGAGAAAACGTATGACTTGTACGTTACCCCTGAGGCTCCGGGTCAAGTAGAGGCGATGAAGGTTATCGCTGATCAGGTGAAAGAAATCGGCATGACTCTCAATGTAGTGGAGCAGGATTCGGGTACTTTCTACGACGAGACATGGACCAAGGCAGACCTATATTGTGGCTATTGGGGAACTAACGATTCCGTGCTCTTCTTCGCCGGGAAGGTTCTCGACGGTGACGCGGCCTCTAATGAGACCGCATTTGATGATGCTGAATTCAACGAGATCTATGACCAGGTACTGGAAAGCACCGATACTGAGAGAATTAACCAGCTAAGCCGCCAGCTGCAGAAGATTGAGTTCGAGCGATCCGGGTATCTGGTCTGGGGTGCATCTGACGGAGTCGATATTGCGAGAGCTAATTTGAGTGGTCTGCCTAAGGCTCCAGGCTATGGTCGTGTCCTTCTTGAAACCGTCCAGAAGGCTTAGTGTGCCAGCGGAAATCGCGCGTTGGCTTATTCCTCGGCTGATAATTCGTGGAGGCTTACTTTTCGCAGTTCTCGGACTTGTTTTTGTAGCGATTGATTGGCTGCCCGGTAATGCTGCCTCCGCAATCTTGGGCGCAAACCGGACCCCGGAAGCTCTGGCAGCGCTAGAAAGAAACCTGAATCTTGATAAGCCGCTTATGGCCCGCTTCCTGAGCTGGCTGGGAAGTGCGTTTGCGGGCGACTTTGGTACTTCCGTAAACGGAGTACCGATTATTAATCTGCTGAGTTCAGCGCTGCCTGTGACGCTGGCAACAACTGGTATGGCATTTTTAGTCACTGCTGTTCTTTCGGTAGCAATCGCCATTTTTTGGGCTTCACGTGCTGAAAAACCCTGGATTTCGCACATTATTGACCGATCGACAGTGGCATTAATTGCGCTACCAGAGTTTGTCGTTGGTGTGTTTCTGGTAGCGGTATTCTCTCTCTGGCTTGGTTGGTTTCCCGCGGTCACTATCACCGCGGAAGGCTTGCCAACCCAGATAAGTATGTACGCATTACCGGTTATGGCGCTGGTAATTCCTCAGGCGGCCTGGAATTCGAGAATGCTTTTCGCAGCGTTCGAGGATGCTTCTCACAACACTGCGGTCCGCAATGCTGAGCTAAACGGAATCGTGGGAAATCAGCTGGCACTTCGACATATCCTGCCGCTATCCGCACCGACATTTGCTACTTCAATGGCTACAACAGCAGGTGTTTTGGTAGCAGGGACAGTCACAGTCGAAGCGTTATTTAACCATCCTGGAGTGGGGCTTTTGGTGTCTAATGCAGTCGCGCAACGGGATATCTCGGTGATTCTTGCCGTACTTGCTGTAACAGGGGCGATCATATTGGTGTTGCTGACTGTGGCAGATGCAATAAAAGTCGCATTCACCCCGAAGGTGCAACTATGATTCGAAGGTTTTTAGCGGGGGCCTTTATCGCCCTAGTGTTAGGCGGACCGGTCGCTGCTGGTTTGTTTGGCATTGAACTGTCGGCGCATGGCGTGCCCTTCGCTAACGGTAACGAGGAGGGTTTCCTAGGAACAGAACACCTGGGGAGAAGCGTGGGCGCTGCAGTGCTTGTCGGTGGCCGGTCCTTGGTCGTAACTGCAATTATCGTCGGTTCTTTGACCACGGCATTTGGCGCTCTATTCGGTATCTTGGGGTCGCTAAAGCCAAAACTGGGCTTCTTTATTGAAGCAGTGGCGGATGTCACCATCTTGGTGCCCGCAGTAATTCTTTTGCTTTTAACCGCAGTCTTGTATCCCAATGGTGGGCTACCAGCGCTTATTGGTGTTTCGGTTGTGGTGGGTACGCCTTATGCTGCCCGTGTGGTCGCCACCGCCACCTATCCCGTTGCTAACGCTGGTTATGTTCAGGCTGCGCTGGGCAGTGGCGTATCGACCGTCTCGATAATCTTGCGGGACATCATTCCCAATATTTCCGCAGTACTTCGTTCGGTATGGAGTCTTCGCATTATCGAAGCGCTGTATGTGCTGGCTACGGCGAGCTTCCTTGGGGTCGGGAGAAGCCTCGGTGAGTTTGCATGGTCAGCGATGGTGCGGGATAACGCGAGTGGAATATCACTGAACCCCTGGTCAGTACTTGCACCAGCCGCCGCGTTGGCAGCGACATCGATTGCTGTAGTGGCCCTGATTAATGGGAGGCAGAAGGAACCGAAGGATGTGCCGAGCTCGTGATTGATGTAGATATTTCCGTGATGCAAAGCGGGCACGTTATCCTACCCCGCACAGTGCTCACTGCCCGAGCGGGTGAAATTACGGTTTTAACTGGGGTGAGCGGCTCCGGGAAGACCTCACTTTTAAAGGCATTGATTGGTGCGGTACCGGAGAGATCGGAAGTAATTGGTGAGGTTTCTGTCGAGTCCAGTGAGTGGCGAGATGTAAACCCGCTGGAGCTTTCATCATGTGAATTAGCTCATTTTCGCCGTGAGCACATTGCTTTCGTAGGACAGGATCCGGGCGCCGAGTTGCCACCATTGATGTCAGTAGCCCGGATGCTCCGGGAGCTAGCTCCAGCGGCCGACGTTGCAGCGTTGCTGCAGCGTGTAGATCTTCCAGCCAGCATTGCTTCCCGACGTATTCACCAGCTTTCTGGTGGACAGCAGCGACGGGTGGCACTGGCTCGGGCACTATCGCGTTCGCCTGAAGCCATCGCTCTTGATGAGCCCTTCGCCGGCCTTGACTCCGATACTTCGACGGTAATCGCTCATCTGCTAAGAGGCCTCGCGGATAGTGGCGTTACGGTCATTTTCACCGCCCACCAGGTTCCTAAGCTTGCGATTTGCATTGACTCGGTCGTGGCTGTCGGGAATGGAACGGAAAAAAGCGATTCGATCACCCAGCGCGTGGAACGCCAGAGTGTAGAGACGACTTCTGGCCACAGCCCGCGTTCAGTAACGAAAGGCATCCAGGTCACAGAACTCTCCAAAGCCTCGATTGGTGAATCTATGCCGGGGGCGGGGGCAGGGGCGGGCGCGTCTCCAGTCTTAAGAGTTTCCAACCTGAGCTGCGTGAATAATGAACGCGTGACTCTTTTTCAGGGCCTCTCTTTCGCTGTACAGCGTGGCACTATGGTTGGGGTCAAGGGACCGTCGGGAAGCGGAAAGTCGACACTACTTCGGTGCCTAATCGGGCTAAACCACGCAGAGTCGGGTGAGATTGAATGTGCTGGTGTAACTCGTGAAGCTAAGCGTACATGGCCACGGAAGAATCGTTTGATGATGCAGATAGTTCCGCAGGATCCTGCCTCTACGTTGAACCCGAAAATGACCGCGCTCGATGCCGTAGAGCGTGCAGCCCGGGTGTCGGTAAGGGGACGCCGTGACGCACGCCGAGCGGCAATAGATTTACTCGATAAAGTCGGTATCGATAAGCAGCTCGCACAGCGTAAGCCAAGTGGACTCTCTGGAGGGCAGAGGCAGCGTGTTGCAATCGCACGTGCTCTAGCCGTGCGCCCAAAGCTCCTGCTCTGCGATGAAATTACCTCGGCGCTTGATTATCAAGCAGCGACCAAAGTGATGAGCGTTCTGCAAGAACTCAACAGCGAGGGAATGGGCATAGTTCTAGTCAGTCACGATGATGAGCTGCTGCAATCGTATTGCTCCACGGTTATCCCAATTGGAACTGCAGCTGTGGGTTGAGACCAAAGCCCTGCTATTCGGGCCTTGGTCCCCTCCAGACCTTAAATAGGCAGCATCTTGAAGATCGGGCGCGGGATGTGCTTCAGCACCATCATCACTCTGTAGTGGCGTGCAACTTAATTGACACGTTTATTGCACAGTTAAGTGGTGTGTCACTACATCGACCACTTAACTGACACGTTTAATGACACACCATTTCATTGGCACATTTACTGCGCAGTTAAATTGCGCGTCATTTCATTAGCACGTTTATTGACCATTTAAATGACACTGTAATTCTGCAGCACCCTCTGCGGGCACTTTTACTGCACTTTCTACGTGCTCATCTACTGTCCATTGAACAGCACTGTAGATGCGTTGTTTCAGTACCTCTTCAATAGCACAGCAGACGCGCTATTACACATGTCATTTCACTGCACTACAGGATTACCGCTACACAAAACAACCGCTCTAATTCTCCGATTTTCGCTGAATTAGAGCGGTTTTAGCGCTGTCGTTGGGCACTGGCCCGGCGACACCCTGTTAGGCCGCTACAGGACCATACAGGGCGTGTAGCGGGTCCCTACAGCTCCATACCGCCATCACGGTCACGCTGCTGTTGCTGCTGTCGGCGCTGTTTGATGCGTTCCTGCGCACGAAGACGGGCTGCAGCGCTTGGACCTGACCCCTGTTTGGTAGACACCTGAT